>CAKTUC010000029.1 GCA_934617135.1 uncultured Collinsella sp.
GTGGATGAAGGCCTGGGAGGACTCCAACCTCTTTGCCGTCGACACCGACGCCAGCAAGCCCAAGAAGTACGTGCTCGAGATGTTCCCGTATCCGTCGGGCGACCTGCACATGGGCCACGCGCGCAACTACACCATCGGCGATGCCATGGCCCGTCAGGCCCGCATGCGCGGCTACGACGTGCTGCATCCTATCGGCTTTGACGCCTTTGGCCTGCCCGCCGAGAACGCCGCCATCAAGCACAATACGCAGGCTGCCGCCTGGACGTATAAGAACATGGACCAGGCGCTCGCCACGATGAAGCGCATGGGCTTCTCCTACGATCTGGATCGCATGGTCAAGACCTGCAGCCCCGACTACTATCGCTGGGGTCAGTGGATTTTTGAGAAGTTGTGGGAAAAGGGCCTGGTCTACCGTAAGAAGAACCCGGTCAACTGGTGCCCCACCTGCAAGACCGTTTTGGCAAACGAGCAGGTGACCGAGGGCAAGTGCTGGCGCTGCGGCACCGAGCCCGAGAAGCGCGACCTGGAGCAGTGGTACTTCAAGATCACCGAGTACTCCCAGGAGCTGCTCGACGACCTGGAGAAGCTCCCCGGCTGGCCCGAGCGCGTCAAGCAGATGCAGGCCAACTGGATCGGCCGCTCCGAGGGCGCCGAGGTCGACTTTACCCTGTGCGATAAGGATGGCGAGCCCATCGAGGGCGACGAGGGTAAGATCACCGTCTTCACCACGCGTGCCGATACGCTCTTTGGCGTCTCCTTCTTTGTCCTGGCTCCCGAGTACGCCCGTCTGCACGAGCTCGTCGAGGGCACGGAGTACGAGGAGGCCGTCACCAAGATCGTCGAGGACTCCAAGCATATCTCTGCCGTCGAGCGTGCCCAGGGCACCCTCGAGAAGCACGGTGCCTTTACGGGCCGCTACGTCGTGAACCCCGTCAACGGCGAGAAAGTCCCCGTGTGGGTTGCCGACTACGTCGTGGCCGACTATGGTACCGGCGCCGTCATGGCCGTTCCTTGCGGCGACCAGCGCGACTTTGAGTTCGCCCGCAAGTACGACCTGCCCATCGTGCCGATTATCCTGGACGATGACGACCGCGCTGCCGTCGAGGCCAGCGGCGAGACCATCGATACCTTCCATGCCGAGACCGTCGATTGGGATTGCGCCCACGCTGCCGAGGGCACGCTCGTCCAGTCCGGCAAGTACACCGGCATGCGCGGCGGCAAGCACTCCGAGGGCGAGGCTGCGATCGTGGCCGATCTCGAGGCCATGGGCTGCGGCCGTCGCAAGGTCGAGTTCCGTCTGCGCGACTGGCTCATCAGCCGTCAGCGCTATTGGGGCAACCCCATCCCGGCCATCCACTGCGAGCACTGCGGCATCGTCCCCGTACCCGAGGACCAGCTGCCGGTGACGCTGCCTGAGAACCTGGACCTGGGTGCCGGCGAGACCCTCGCCGAGTGCAAGGAGTTCTACGAGACCACCTGCCCGGTCTGCGGCCGCCCGGCCAAGCGCGAGACCGATACCATGGACACCTTCACCTGCTCCAGCTGGTATTACCTGCGCTATACCGATCCGCACAACACCGAGCTGCCCTTCTCCCGCGAGGCTGCCGATCGTTGGATGCCCGTCGATAACTACATCGGTGGCATCGAGCACGCCATTCTGCACCTGCTCTACAGCCGCTTCTTTACCAAGGCACTGCGCGACCTGGGCCTGCTGAGTGTGGACGAGCCCTTCACCAACCTGCTGTGCCAGGGCATGGTCAAGGACGAGAACGGCGACACCATGTCCAAGTCCAAGGGTAATGTCGTGCCCCCGAGCTCGGTCATCGAGCCCTACGGCGCCGACACCATGCGTTTGGCGATCCTGTTTATCGCCCCGCCCGAGAAGGACTTCGACTGGGATCCCAAGGCCGTTGAGGGCGCCAACCGCTTCATCAAGCGCGCCTGGCGTATCGTTTGGCAGCTCGTCCAGTCCGGCGACGCCAACGTTGCCTTCGACAAGTCCGCGCTCGACGAGGTTGCGATGAAGCTCTATCGTGAGCGTCACCGCACCATCGCCAAGTGCACCGAGGACTTCGACCGCGGCCAGTTCAACACCGCCATCTCGGCCGTTATGGAGCTCGTCAACGCGGCGAGCGCCTACCTCAACGCCACTGAGGGCGCTTCCCGTGACAAGGCGCTGTGCTACGGCGTGGCTAAGGATATCGTGAGCGTCCTTGCTCCCATCTGCCCGTTCTGGGCCGATGAGCTGTGGCATGAGGCGCTCGGCTGTGAGGGCAATGCCTACACCGCCGCCTGGCCCGAGTTCGACCTGGCCGAGTCCATCGAGGACACGGTGCAGATCGTCGTACAGGTGCTCGGCAAGGTCCGTGGCCGCATCGACGTCGCCCGCGATGCCTCCAACGAGGAGATGCAGGCTGCCGCCGAGGCCGCCGTCGCCAAGTGGCTCGAGGGCAAGACGGTCGTCAAGGCCATCTGCGTGCCCGGCAAGCTGGTCAACCTGGTGGTCAAGTAAGCGCTGCGCGTAAAGCTGACATGCAATAAACGAGGGACGGCCCGGTTGGGTCGTCCCTCGTTTTGAGTTGTATGCCCTGCTTAGTCAGTGCGTCGCACCGTCTTCTACGGGATGTGCACCAGGTCCCTAAAGTAAACGTTGCCCGTTGCCTCTTCGAACATCCAAATGTTGAGGTAGATGTCGTTGAGGTCGTTGTTCGCATCAAAGTCCGGGTCGTCGAAGGTGCCAACAAAGGTGAGCATGGCGCGCGTTTCCTCGCCTGCTGCGACCTGCTGGCGCATGCGCACATCGCGGACCACGCCGTTGACGTAGGCATAGGAGTCCACATCGCCAAACATCATGTCGACACCGGTGTTGTTGGTCACCGTAAAGATGAGCGCAGCGTCGCCGTAGCCGTCGGTGTCCTTGCCCACGCAGGTAACATGGACGTTCTCGTCTGCCTCAAGGTCGATGGGGAACTGTTCTTGGGGGTCGGGACCTAAGCCCTGGGGATCGTCGATGTCTTCGTCTATTTTGTTGAAGCTTACCGGGGGTTCGGTTTTCTCGACGGCTTTGGTGCTGCCACGATCCGGTTCGCATGTTCCGGTTTTGCCATCGATGTTGATGCAGCCCGTCAGAGCGAACGAGCAGGCAGCGACGACGAGCGCTGTCGCGCAGAGGGTGCCTAGGCGTTCCATGGATCCTCCTTGCCGTAGAGATGCTGGAAGGTTGTGCGGTCAATGCATGCGGCAGGCTTTCTCGTTACAGAATGCCTCTCGGCTCAAGTCTGGCCGATGTGCGCCCAGGGATGGAATGCCCATAGGGCCCGATTCGGTCGGCACGCTGGGACGCATGGCCCGTTTTGGGACTGTTGAGGGCGCGCCGCATGGGGTTCCTCGGTCAATTGTCCTATTCTTGTGGAGAACCTGTGCGCACGCTGACCTGCAGATTCGTACTGTGCTTGCGCGTTTCCGCAGCTATTGGTATAGTTTGCTTGCAAATGAAGTTGTAATTGAAAGAAGTGGGGTTTCGGCCCCGCTTCTTTTTTGTATGGATGGAGGTGCCGCAATGGTCAAGACCAAGACCGAGCAGGCGATCATCGACGCGCTCGAGGCCGTCGCTCCCCAGCACGATGTCGACATCGTCGACGTCGAGCTCGTGGGCGCCACCAAGGCCCCCTGCGTGCGCGTGCGTATCGAGGGTGCCGAGGGTCAGAGCCTGTCTCTCAACGACGTCACGGCCAACACCAAGTGGGTCGGCGATGTGATTGAGGAGCTCGACCCCATTTCTTCGAGCTATACGCTCGAGGTGTCGAGCCCGGGTATGGCGCGCCCGCTGCGCCGCCCGAGTGACTTTGCCCGCTTTGTGGGCGAGAACTGCGAGCTCACCTCTACCGCCACCGAGGGCCGTCGCAAGTACGCCGGTAAGATTGCCGCCGCCACCGAGACGAACGTGACCCTCGAGCTCGAGGACGGCGAGTCCGTCACCCTCGATTTTTCTGATGTTAAAAAGTGCAAGTTGAAGCCCACCTACGACTTCAAGCCCGCGAAGGAAGGAAAGTAAGATGGCAGCATCCGACATGATGTCCGCCCTGATGGAGCTTTGCCAGGAGAAGCACATCGACCAGCTCTACCTGATCGACCGCCTGGAGCAGTCGCTTGCCAAGAGCTATGCCGAGATCCTGCATCTTGAGTGGGGCGCCAAGGTGACCATCGACCGCACCACCGGCAAGATCTACGTCTACCGCCTTGAGCCGATCGACGATTCCATGGACGAGGAGGGCAACTTCACCGAGTTCGAGGAGATCGACGTCACCCCCAAGAACACGAGCCGCATCGCTGCCCAGCACGCCAAGGCCGAGATCAACGCCATCGTGCGTAACTCCGCCCGCGAGCAGATCTACGAGGAGTTTTCCGGCCGCATCGGTGACCTCATCAGCGGTACCGTGCTGCAGTCCACGCCCGACTTCACGATTGTCAAGATCCGCGAGGGCGTCGAGGCCGAGCTGCCGCACTTCGATCAGCGCCGTTACGAGAACGAGCGCAACGAGCGTCCGATGGGCGAGCGCTACCTGCACAACCAGCACATCAAGGCCGTGATCATCGACGTTCGCGACCCCAACTCCAACCTGCAGCCGGTTCGTGGCGAGCACAGCCGTCCGCCGATTGTCATCTCCCGTACCCACCCCGAGCTCATGCGTCGTCTGTTTGAGCAGGAGGTGCCCGAGATCTATGAGGGCACCGTCCAGATCAAGTCGATCGCCCGCGAGCCTGGCCAGCGCTCCAAGGTCGCCGTCCACTCGCTCGACGACCGCCTGGATCCCGTGGGCGCCTGCGTCGGCCCCAAGGGCAGCCGCGTGCGCGCCGTCGTGGGCGAGCTCCGTGGCGAGCGCGTCGACGTCATCCTGTGGGATGCCGATCCTGCCGTCTACGTCGCCAACGCCCTGTCGCCCGCTAAGGTCACCCGCGTCCTCATCGACGAGGAGAAGGCCTACGCCGGCGTCATCGTGCCCGACGACCAGCTGTCCCTCGCCATCGGCAAGGAGGGCCAGAACGCCCGCCTCGCCGCGCGCCTGACCGGTTGGCACATCGATATCAAGTCCGAGACCCTTGCCGCCGACATCCTCAAGAACGTTCCCGTTCACGAGGAGCCCGCCGCCGACCTGATCGGTGACGAGGAGGACGAGGACGTCCGTCGCTGCGAGTTCGTGTCCGAGGACGGCATCCAGTGCCGCAACCAGGCCCGTCCCGGCTCCCGTTTCTGCGGTGTCCACGACACCGACGCCTTCGATGATGCGGAGGACCTGATCTAGCGCGCGGTCGCGCCGGGCAGGTCCCGGCGCACATCCCACGCTCGTTCAGTCTCTAGGCACCAAGGTGCCAGAAAGGGTAGGTGAAGTCATATGGCAAAAGTCCGTGTGTCCACCCTGGCCAAAGAGTTCGGCATGACCTCCAAGGAATTGATGGGTCATCTCGCCGATATGAAGATTCCCGCTAAGTCCGCTTCCTCCGCCCTGGAGGACGCCTACGTCGCCATGGTCCGCAAGCAGCTCGCCTCGGTGATCGAGGCCCGCGCCCAGGAAGTCGAGGCCGCCAAGCAGGCCGAGGAGCAGGCCGCTGCCGCCGAGGAGGCCGCCCGCGCCGCCGAGGCCGAGCGCGAGCGCATCGCCGCCGAGAAGGCACGCGAGGAGGAGCGCCGCCAGTTTGCCGCAGCCCAGGCTGCCGAGGAGGCTGCCCGCGCCGAGGCCGAGGCCAAGAAGAAAGCCGAGCAGGAGCGCCTTGCTCGCGAGAAGGAGGAGGCTGCCCGCGAGGCCCAGCGCCGCGCCGTTCCCGCTTCCGATTCCGGTTCGCGCTTCCGTTCGCTGCTCGACCAGATCGCCGCACAGGAGACCGTGCTCAAGGAGAAGAAGGACGCCGAGGACAAGGCCAAGGCCGAGCGCGCCGCCGAGCGCGGTAACCGTCGTGGCGGCAACAATGACCGCCGCGGTGGCCGTCGTAACGATCGCAACGCTTCCGACAACAACTCCGAGCGCAACGCCTCCGAGAGCCGTCCGCACAGCCATCGCACCAACGCCAGCAACAACGTCGCTGCCGGCATGGACTTCCCCAACCCCGACAAGCAGGGCAAGGGCAAGAAGCGCAAGGGCGGTCACAACAACGAAGAGGACCACTACAGCCGCATGGCTCGCGAGGCCGAGGAGTACAGCCGCGAGAAGGTGCTCGAGGAGGCTCGTGCCGCCGTCGAGGAGGCCTCTCGCGAGTCCACCGGTCGCCGCAAGAAGCGCAAGGAGAAGCGCGAGCGCGAGGCTGCAAAGGCTCAGGAGGAGCGCAAGATTGAGGAGGCGCTGGCCCAGGGCGTGAACCCTGAGGACCTCGACGCCATCAAGGTCTCCCAGGGCGTTACCGTCCAGGAGCTCGCCGAGGCGCTCGACGTTCCGGCCAACGACATCATCAAGCGCCTGTTCCTGCTGGGCACGCCGCTCACGATGACGCAGTCCATGTCCGATGACCTCGTCGAGCTCGTTGCCGACGACCTGGGCCGTCAGATCAAGATCATCACCCCCGAGGAGGAGAACACCTTCTCGTTCTACGACGATCCCGCCGACCTCAAGCCGCGCGCCCCGGTCGTCACCGTCATGGGCCACGTCGACCACGGCAAGACGAGCCTGCTCGACGCCATCCGTCATACCGGCGTCGCTGCCGGCGAGGCGGGCGGCATTACGCAGGCCATCGGTGCTTCGCAGGTCATGATCAACGACCGCAAGATCACCTTCATCGATACCCCTGGTCACGCCACGTTTACGGCCATGCGTGCCCGTGGCGCCAAGGTGACCGACATCGTCATTCTGATCGTGGCCGCCGACGACGGCGTCATGCCCCAGACCATCGAGTCGATCAACCACGCCAAGGCCGCCGGCGTTCCCATCGTCGTCGCCGTCAACAAGATCGATAAGCCGGGTGCCAACCCCGATCGCGTGCGCCAGGAGCTCACCGAGTACGGCATCATCCCCGAGGAGTGGGGCGGACAGAACATGTTCGTCAACATCTCTGCCAAGCAGAAGATCGGTATCGACGACCTTCTGGAGACCGTGCTGCTCCAGGCCGACGTGCTCGAGCTCAAGGCCAACCCCGACACCTTCGCTTCGGGCAACGTCCTCGAGGCTAAGCTCGACAAGGGCCGCGGCTCGGTTGCCACTATGCTCGTGACCCGCGGTACCCTGCACGTGGGCGACACGCTGGTCGCTGGCCTCACCTATGGCCGCGTCCGCGCCATGCTCGACCCCAAGGGCAACGCCGTCACCGAGGCCGGTCCCTCCGACGCCGTCGAGATCTTGGGCCTGCAGTCCGTCCCCAACGCCGGCGATGAGTTCCGCGTGTTCGAGGACGAGCGCGAGGCTCGTGCGCTGGCCGACGAGCGCTCGCTCAAGGCCCGCATCGAGGAGCAGAGCCGCGTGAAGCACGTCACGCTCGAGAACCTCTTTGAGACTATCGCCGACGCCGAGGTCAAGGAACTCAACCTGATCATCAAGGCCGACGTCCAGGGCTCCATCGAGGCCCTTCAGGACTCCCTCGACAAGATGGACCAGTCCGAGGTGCGCATCAACACGATTCACTCCGCCGTCGGTGCCATCAACGAGACCGACGTCGTCCTGGCCGACGCCTCCAACGCCATCATCATCGGCTTTGGCGTCCGTCCCGACGGTAAGGCCCGCTCCGCTGCCGAGCGCGAGGGTGTCGAGATCCGTTGCTACGACGTTATCTACAAGTGCCTCGAGGAGCTCGACGCTGCCCGTATCGGCATGCTCAAGCCCACCGAGGTCGAGGTCTCCACGGGTACCGCGACCGTCCTGGACACCTTCAAGGTGCCCAAAGTCGGTATCGCCGCCGGTGTCCGCGTCGAAGAGGGCGAGATCGCCGCGACCGATTCCGTGCGCCTGGTGCGTGACGGCATCGTGGTCTTCAACGGCAAGATTGCCTCGATGCGCCACTACAAGGACGAGGCCAAGAGCCTCAAGAGCGGCTCCGAGGGCGGCATTGGCCTGGAGAACTTCCAGGACATCAAGCCCGGCGATCAGATCGAGGGCTACCGCATCGACCAGGTTGCCCGTACCGAGTAGGGGGTAGCGCTATGAAGCAAACGCAGGCAACCCGCCGTCTGGGCGAGCAGCTTCGCGAGAAGCTCGGTTATATCCTGCTCTTTGAGGTTTCCGATCCGCGTCTCGACCTGGTCACCCTGACCGCGGTCGAGGTCGCGGTGGACCGTTCGTTCGCGCGCGTGTACGTTTCGTGCGATGCGAGCCGCTACGACGAGGTCATGGAGGCGCTCGCCAGCGCCAAGGGCCGCATCCGTAGCCTGCTGGCTCGCTCGCTCGATTGGCGCGTCACGCCCGAGCTCGATTTTCGCATCGATCGCTCGACCGATGAGGCCGAGCGCATCACGCGTGCGCTGGAAAACGTTCCCGCCACGCTGGCGATCGAAAAGGACGAGGACGGCTACCCGATAGCGGATGCCGCCCAGGAGGCAGCTTTAGATGACTAATTCCGCCGACCTCGCCTCGTGCGAGCCTGCAGATATTCAGCGACGCATCCTCGAACTCATCGAGGGTGCGTCCTCCATTGCGATTTCGGGACATACGTCTCCCGATGGCGATGCCTTGGGCTCCGTGTTGGGTCTGGGCCTTTCGCTCATGAAGTTTTTCCCTAACAAGGATATTGCGCTGCTGCTGGCAGACGATGACCCGGTTCCGCGCATCTACCGCTTTATGGAGGGCTCCGATCGCCTGGTGCCGGCATCTGCATACACCGGCAACCCGGACCTGTTCATTTCGGTGGACGTGCCGGTTGTCGAGCGCCTGAACAACTCGGCCGACGTGCTTCGCCGCTCGTCGCATGTGGTGTGCTTCGATCACCATCCGGCGCGCGAGGAGTTTGCCGAGCTGAGCCTGAGGTGCATCGATGCCGCGGCCTGCGCTATGATCATCGACCGCTTCTTGGACAATTGCGGTATCGTCGCGCGCGATAGCGTCGCGACCTGCCTGCTGTGCGGCCTGGTGACCGACACCGGTCGTTTTCAGTACCAGAATGCCGACGCCGCTGCGTTTCATGCCGCCTCGCGCTTGGTCGCCCACGGGGCCGATCCGGCGCGCGTTGCGCTCGAGGTCTACCAGAGCATGCGCGTGGAGTTCTTACATCTCAAGTCCATCGTTATGGGCCGCATCAAGACAGTGGCACACGGTCGCGTGGCGTATAGCTACGCGTACCAGAGCGACCTCGAGGCCTGCGGCGTCACTTCGGACGAGTGCGATGGCCTGGTCGACGTGGTTCGCTCGGTGATGGGTGTGGAGGTCTGCCTGTTCCTGAAGGGCATTGAGGGCGATACCAAGGTGCGCGGTAACCTGCGCTCCAAGGGCGACCTCAACGTGTCCGAGATCGCTGCTGCTTTTGGCGGAGGCGGACATCCCGCTGCCGCTGGTTTCTCCAACAACGGAACGATTCTCGAGACGCTCACCGTGGCACTTCCCATGCTGGCCGAGCTGGTAGGGGAGGATCCCGCTTCGGTGACCGTCGAGCTTTAATTTTTTGGATGGTACATGGCTCGTCGTACGCCTTCTCAATTGAATATGCTGCTCGCCGTCGATAAGCCGGTGGGCTGCACGTCCCACGACGTGGTCTCGCAATGCCGGCGCGCCCTCCATGAGCGGCGCGTCGGCCATGCTGGCACGCTCGACCCCATGGCATCGGGTGTCATGGTGGTGGGCGTGGGCCAGGCCACTCGTCTTCTGGGCATGCTAACCCTCGATACCAAAAGCTATGTCGCCGACATCTCGTTTGGCGTCGAGACCAACACCGACGACGCGGAGGGCGAGGCCATTCGCACGGTGTCTGTTACCCCTGAGCTGCGCGATCCGGCCTATGCCCGTGAGCGCTTGGCTGCCATGCTGGGCCCGCAGATGCAGGTGCCGCCGGCGTTTTCGGCCATCTCGGTTAACGGCGTCCGCGCCTACAAGTCTGCGCGCGAGGGCAATGCGGTTGACCTGCCTCCGCGCCCCGTCGAGGTCTATGCCGCCGACCTGATCGCCGTGAGCGGCGAGGACGACATGTGCGTGTGGACCGTGGCGTTTTCGGTAAGCAAGGGCACCTACATCCGCGCGCTCGCTCGCGACCTGGGTCGTGCCTGCGATAGCGCCGCGCATATTTCCGCACTGCGCCGCACCGCTTCCGGTGTTGTTTCCATTGGCGCCTGCCATGCGGTCGAGGAGCTCTCTGCCGATTCCGCCGTCGGCTTCGCCCTGGATCCCATCGCAGCTTTGGGCGCCACACGTGTCGATTTGCCGGGCGACCTTGCCGATGACCTGCTGTGTGGTCGCCGTATTCCCGTTGAGCGCGCGCTCGCTGACTTCGATACGTCGAAGGCGCCGTTCGCGCTCGTGCTCGACGGGGGACTGAAGGCGCTTGCTCGCATCGAGGGCGGCCGCTTTGTGATGGAGCACGTCTTTCCGCAGGCGATCGGCGGTGTTCGATGATGCTGGCGCCCCACGAGCTCGCGCGTATCTTTTTCGCGAGTGAGTCGGATGAAGCCCGTATCGTTTCTGCCGATGCATTTGATGGGTGCGCAAGTCTGGGCGCGGCGTCGATCGCTATCGGTGTGTTCGATGGCGTGCACCGGGGGCATCGCGAGCTTATTGACGCAGTCGTTCGCGACGCGCGTGCTCACGGTTGCCGCGCAGTCGTGGTCACGTTCGATCCCGATCCGGACGTCGTGGTAAGTCCTGCGCCCGCTAAAAAATTGATGACGACGGCCGACCGTCTGCATGCCCTGGCTCAAACCGGGGTCGATGCGGTGGTGGCCGTTCCCTTTACGCTCGCGGTGGCGGCGCTCGACCATGTCGGGTTCCTGGCGTTGTTGTCGCGCGTTGTCGACATTCGCTCCATTCGTGTCGGTAGCGATTTTAGGCTCGGCCGCGGCGGCGCCTCGGGCGTTGCCGAGATGCGCGCTTGGGGTGCCGAGCGTGGCGTTGACGTATACGGGCACGAGCTGCTGTGCGTCGACGGGCAGACCGTCTGCGCTACCCGCATCCGTCATGAGCTGGGACAGGGCCATGTGGAGCTTGCTGCCGAGCTGCTCGGCCGTCCCTATATGCTGCGCGGTGTTGTGGCGACTGGGCGTCACGAGGGTTCTGACATGGGCTTTCCTACGGCAAACATCCAGGTGCCCGACGGTATCCAAGTGCCTGTCGATGGCGTCTACGAGGGCTTGGTCCTCGTCGACGATACCGTATGGCCTGCTGCCGTTAACGTGGGCCTGCCGCCGACGTATGCCGACGATGCCGCATCGGCGCATCTGGAAGCGAACTTACTTGGCTATACGGGCGACCTTTACGGCGCTTCCGTGTCGCTGGCGTTTACGCGCTGGCTGCGCCCGTCGCGCGTGTTCGATTCCCTCGACGAGTTGATTGCGACCGTTGAGGGTAACATTGACGATATCCGTCATAACTTGGGTGAGCAGGGGGTGAGCATCCGTGATTAGCGATGAGGAAAAAGATCAGGTGCGCGCTGCTTCGGACCTTGTTGCCATCGTGCAGGAAACGGTTGAGCTCAAGCCCCGTGGCCACGAGTTTTGGGGCTGCTGCCCGTTCCATGGCGAAAAGACCCCGTCGTTTCACATTATCCCTGCTACACAGGTGTGGCACTGCTTTGGCTGCGGTGAGGGCGGCGACGTCTTCACCTATATTATGAAGCGCGAAAACCTGAGTTTTCCCGAGTCGATCCGGTACTTGGCGGATCGTGCCGGCATTGAGCTGCACGATACCGGTGCTCAGCGTGAGCGTGGCACCAAGCGTGCCCGCATCTACGACCTGTGCGCCGAGACCGCCCAGTTCTACCACACCATGCTCATGCGCGGCAAAGATAGCCGTCCGCGTGAGTACTTTGCCAGCCGCGGTATGGGCGGTGACGTTTGTCGCCGTTACTGCCTGGGCTTTGCACCGGGCCGCAACATGCTGGTGTCCCATCTATCGCAGGCGGGCTTTACCCCGCAGGAGATGATTGACGCCAACGTGGCCGTCAGCCGCGGGCGCGGACAGCTCGCTGATCGTTTTTACGACCGTGTGATGTTTCCCATCTTTGATGAACAGGGTCACAACATCGCCTTTGGCGGGCGCATCATGGGCGATGGCCAGCCCAAGTACCTCAACACCGCCGAGACGAGCGTGTTCCATAAAAAGCGAAATCTCTACGGCTTTAACTGGGCCAAGGAGTTTATCGTCGCGCAGGATACCGCCATCGTGGTGGAGGGCTATACCGACTGCATCGCCTGCTGGGCGGCAGGGATCAAAAACGTCGTCGCCACGCTGGGCACAGCACTCACAGAACATCACGTTAAGACACTCATCCGTTTTGCCAAGCGCATTGTATATATGTTCGATGGCGACGCCGCCGGTCAAAAGGCCGCGCGCCGCGCGATTCAGTTTATCGAGCAGGATTCGATGGACCTGCGCTGCGTGGTGCTGCCCGACGGCAACGATCCCATGGAGTTCATCACGGCGCATGGTGGCGAGGCGCTGCAGGCGCGCATTGACGCGGCCGAGCCCCTCATGGACTTTGTCTACCGTTCGCTGCAGGAGTCGAGCGACATTACCACACCGGGCGGTCGTGCCAAGGCGCTCGAGGATGCGCTGACACTCATCTATCCTCTGCGCGACAGCTATATGATCGACACGTACTTTATCCAGATTGCCGATCTGCTTGGCTTGGACTTGGAGACCGTGCGCGCGAGTTCGGGCCGTGTGTTTCGCGATGTCGCCAAGCGCGAGGATGCCGAGCGCCGGCGTGAGCAGAGCTATGAGCGTCAACGCGCGCAAGCTGAGCGCGCGGGCGGTTCGCAGGGACGAAGCTCGGGCGGCGGTGCGGCTGGTGCGCGCAGTGCCGGTCGCGGTGCCTGGGCCGCGGGTGCGACGCCGCCGGTGTCCGCACCGGTCGAGGAGGACCCGTACGACTACGTTCCGCTTGATGCCTATGGGGCCGCGCCGGCGGAGGTCGACGAGGACCTGCCGCCAATTGATGTGCCAGCGGGGATGGAAAGCGCTGCGACCGTTGCCGATGGTTCAAGCGCGGCGGCAGCTCCGTCGATGCCGATTGTTTTGACCGATCTGGAGCGGAAATCCCTGGCGGGGGAGCGCGAGCTGCTGACGATGCTCACGAGTTACCCCGATCTGTTCCGCACGTATGCCGATCGCATCTGTTCTATCGAGTGGGTCGACCCGCGTCACGAGTCTATTGCGTGGGCCGTACTTGCGACGCCCCCGGGCACCGATCCTGCGGCCTGCATGGATGCGGCACGCGCGGTGTGTCCCGAGGCGGCGTCGCTTGTCAGCGCCGGGCGCATCTCGGCAACGAGTAAGCACCCGACCGAGACGAACATCGTCTTTATGCTCGATACGCTCGAGCTCTACACCATCAAACGTCGCATGCGAGCCGCGCAGGCCAAGTTGCGTCAGGACCGTTCACTCGACGATGAGGCCCGTCGCGTGCTGACGATGCAGGCGGTGCAAGATTCACAGCGCCAGCGCGAGCTCCAAAAGTCGATCGGTGGTGTGGCCGACCCGTTCCGTTTAATCGGTTTGGAGACTGCGGGCGCCGACCAGGCCTAGATGTTGTGGTCAACCAGCGTATTCGCGCCTATATCCAGTCTGAATTTTGGGTATAGACGTCTACGTGTGTGCTAAAGTAATGAGTCCTGTGGACTATGAAGGGAGAATCTGTGCCAAAAAAGAGTGAGAGCACGGGTACTGGGCTGGAATCCTACGTTGCAAAGCTCATGGGCAACGGCTCAAACAGGACTTCGGTAACCGAGGACGAGATTCAGGTCGCCCTGAAGGATATCGATGTCTCTGATGAGCAGCTCAACGCGGTGTATTCCGCGCTGCGTAACAGCGGCATCCAGATTATCTCCGCGAGCGGAAACGACGACGCCCCGATGGG
The DNA here is from genome assembly GCA_934617135.1 of uncultured Collinsella sp. GTDB lineage: Bacteria > Actinomycetota > Coriobacteriia > Coriobacteriales > Coriobacteriaceae > Collinsella. Next base: position 13,972 of record CAKTUC010000029.1, read on the forward strand.
CGTCGACGATGACGATAACGATACCGACGATTTCGATGACGACGACGAGCACGATTCCGGCTCGCTCGACGATCACGAGCTTAAGATGGCCCGTCAGGCCGATGCCGAGATGGGCTCTTCCAAGAGCAAGAAGAAGCGCACCGTGCGCACGTCCCGTTCGCGTTCGCGCGTGCGCGGCATCGATGCCTCCACGGTGATGCTGACCGGCGACCCGGTTCGCATGTATCTCAAGGAGATCGGTAAGGTCGACCTGCTGACCGCATCTGAAGAGGTCGATCTGGCCATGAAGATCGAGGCCGGTCTCGAGGCTACCGAGAAGCTTGAGGCTGCCGAGGCAGGCGAGATCGAGCTCACCCGCGCCGAGATGCGTCGTCTTACGCGTATCGAGAACGTTGGTCTTGAGGCCAAGCAGGCGCTCATCAGCGCAAACCTGCGTCTGGTCGTCTCCATCGCCAAGCGCTATGTCGGCCGTGGCATGCTGTTCCTGGATCTGATCCAGGAGGGCAACCTCGGTCTGATCCGCGCCGTCGAGAAGTTCGACTACCAGAAGGGCTTCAAGTTCTCCACGTACGCCACGTGGTGGATCCGTCAGGCCATTACGCGCGCTATTGCCGACCAGGCCCGTACCATCCGTATCCCCGTGCACATGGTCGAGACCATCAACAAGCTCGTCCGCGTGCAGCGCCAGCTCCTCCAGGACCTGGGTCGCGACCCGACCCCCGAGGAGATCGGTGCCGAGATGGACATGAGCGCCGATCGCGTCCGTGAGATCCAGAAGATCTCGCAGGAGCCCGTGTCGCTCGAGACCCCGATCGGCGAGGAAGAGGATTCCCAGCTGGGCGACTTCATCGAGGACTCCCAGGCGATCGTTCCGCCCGATGCCGCCAGCTTCTCCATGCTGCAGGAGCAGCTCACCCAGGTGCTCGATTCGCTTGCCGATCGCGAGCGCAAGGTTATCGAGCTGCGCTTTGGTCTCGTTGACGGACATCCCCGCACGCTCGAAGAAGTCGGTCGCGAGTTTGGCGTCACGCGCGAGCGTATCCGCCAGATCGAGTCCAAGACCCTGGCCAAGCTCCGCCACCCGAGTCGCAGCAGCAAGCTCAAAGACTATATCGAAAGCTAGTCAAGCAAGAAGCGCCCTCAAGTACATCCGCTTGAGGGCGCTTTCATGTAGTCATTGGGGACGTTCTTGAATGACTAGTCGTTTAAGAACGTCCCCAATGACTAGGCCGGAAAATTTCTTAAAAAAGTTCTTGCCCTATGCTGATTCGTCCGTATAATAAACTTCGTTGCTTGAGAGCACGCACCTATTCCTCGGTAGCTCAATGGTAGAGCACGCGGCTGTTAACCGCGCTGTTGTAGGTTCGAGTCCTACCCGGGGAGCCA
>CAKTUC010000030.1 GCA_934617135.1 uncultured Collinsella sp.
GCTCAGGATGCCCTCGATAAAGCCAAGGCCGATGCCGTAAGCGCCACCCCGGAGGCAATCAGTGCCGCCGAGCAGGCCGTGCGCGACGCCCAGGATGCCGTGAGCAAGGCACAGACCGAGCTCGCAGGCGCCAACGCGACGCTCGCCGATGCCCAGTCCAAGCTGGTCGCGGCCCAGTCTGCAAAGGATTCCGCCGATTCCGTTCTCGCCGCGGCCCAGCATAACAAGGACACGGCGGATGCGAAGGCCGCAGCCGCCAGTGCCGCCTATGAGCAGGCGAAAGCCGACCTCGCCGCAGCGGAGGCCGGTGCCAGCGGTCCTGAGTACGAAGCCGCGAAGCAGAAGGTCGCGGACGCGGAGGCAACCCTCGCTGCCGCACGAGCGGTGCAGTCCCAGTGCGAGTCCGAGCTCGAGCAGGCGCAATCCGCCGCAGCGACGGCACAGAGCGAGCTAAATGATGCCCAGGCGTCCCTCTCCGCGAAGCAGCAGTCCGCACTCGATGCCTCGTCCGGTGTGAACGACGCCCAATTCAAACTCGATGCCGCCAACGCCGACCTCGATGCGGCCAAGCAGGCGAACGCCGGCGCCATCGCCAAGCTGGATGCAGCGAAGCAGGCCGTTAAGGACGCCGAGTCCGCCAAAGCAGCCGCAGACGAAGAGCTTGCGAACGCCAAGACCGCAAAGGATACCGCTGATGCGGTCGTGACCGCCGCCCAGCAGAAGGTCGACGAGGCCCAGGCGAAACTCGATTCAGCCGACGCACAACTCAAGCAGGGAGCCATCGGTTTCTTCAAGGCCATGGGTGCCGATGACGCAGCCAACATCATCCTGAACGCCAAATATGCCGGCAAGACCGAAGTCGGCAACTCCAAGGACGCCACGTCCCTCGACAACATGCTCAATGCGATCAGGTGGATGAAGTCCGTCAACGACTATCGCAAGTCGGTCGGCCTGTCCGAGCTCCAGGTCACCTACAAGCTCATCGCCGGTGCCATTGCGGATGCCAACTACAGTGACACTGTGCTCGATCATGCCCGTCAATATGATTTTGCCGAAAACCTGGCGTGGAATTACGGAATCGATCCAAGTGGTCAGTGGATCGAGCAGGAGAAGGGCTTTTTCGACAAGGCAACGGAGGCACTTTATGGAGTCACCGGTCTTGTCGGCAAGGACGCCTATGATTTCTATGCAAAGAACGGCGTCGCAATCAACCATTGGATTGCAGACAACTGCCGTTGGGAGAACGGCAGCAGCGGCACCGTCGGTCATTATATGAACATCATCAATCCCGAACTCGCCGTTATGGGAATGGCAACCTGTACCAAGGGCACCATGTCCGGGCTTCAGACGCAGTGCTACACCGCAGAGATTTCCGGCTGGTCCGGCTCCGGTTGGAACATGAACCCCATCTCCGTCGACGAGTACGAGCAGAATCTGACCTCCTACATCAACGGTCTGAAGAATGCCCAGTCCGCGCTAAACGCAGCCAAGGCCGACCTCGCATCCAAGCAGCAGGCAGCCGCCGGTGCCGCCTCAGCCGTCCAGCAGAAGCAGGGTGCAGCGGATTCCGCACAGGCAGATGTCGATTCCGCGAAGCAGGGTGTCGCCGATGCGCAGGAGGCCGTGAACGCGACAGGGCGCGATATCGCCGCCAAGCAGCAGGGCGTCACGGATGCCCAGGCCAAGCTGGATGCGGCGAAATCGGACCTCGATGCCGCCAACGCGGCAGTCGATACGGCAAAGTCGACCGTCCAGCAGAAGCAGGTCGCCCTTGATGCCGCCAACGCAGCCGTAACGACCGCACAGTCTAAGTTGGATTCTGCCAAGGCGGACACCGAGGCCAAGCAGCAGGACGTCATTGATGCGAACGCCGATCTCGCGAAGTTCTTCCAGGACGTCGCCGACGCCAAGAAGGCGCTCGATACAGCAAAAAGCGTCCATGATGCGGCGGCAGCCGATCAGGCCGAGAAGGCGACCGTCCTCGCCGCCGCCAAGCAAAAGGCGGACGGCACCGCAAGCGCCCTCGCGGATGCCCAGCGTGCCGTCGATGCCGCAAAGGCCGACATCGGCGATGCCGCCGACAAGCTCACCGGCTCCCAGGCCGATCTCGAGGACGCACAGTCGAACCTCGACATCCTCACCGGTCTCGCCGCGAAGCTCGCAGAGGCACAGCAGCGCGAGCAGGATGCAGTAAAGGCCGTCAACGGCACCAAGACCGCGCTCGATGCAGCGAAGGCGGATACCATCGCTGCCGAGTCCCTGGTCTCAGCAGCCGAGCAGGCGAAGGCGCGGGCAGACGCAAAGTTGGCGAAGCTGAACTCCATCGATGCCGATGCGGCGCTCGCTTCCGGCCATGACGCGAACGCGGATGACGCCCTCAACGCGCTTTTCGCCGCAGCAGTCGAGGCACGTGCCAAGGTCGCGCCCGCCAAGGCCATCCTGGACGAGAAGCAGGCCGTGGTGGACGGGCTCCAGCCCGGCTATGATGCGGCACTCGCCGCCTACGAGCAGGCGAAGTCCGACCGCATCGCGGCAGAGCAGGAGCTTTCCGACGAGCTCGCCCGACAGGAGGCGGAGGAGGCCGCAAAGAAGCAGGCGGCATACACCCCGAAGCACCTTGCCGGCACGGAGGCCGCCCAGCCCGGCAGCCTCGCCCAGACCGGTGACCGCGCGAACCTCATCGGCGAGACGTTCGCCATCGGCGGTACCGTCCTCGTTGCGGCCGGCGTCTTCCTTGATCGGAAGAAGCGCCGCGAGCAGATGTAAAAGCGAGCCGGGCGTTGGATATCGGCTAGTGCCCAACGCCCGGTTTCATGGACAGGGAGATCGGTGTGAGAACAAAGGCTATTATCGTTGCGCTTCTGGTGTGCCTTTCGGTACCTCAACTTGGATGTGCCAGCGTTGCAAAGCAAGGAAGCGGCTCTACGGAAAGGGCCGCCACAGCGGTAAAGAATAAAGACAAAAAGAAGCCGAGTGAAGAAAAGGAGGCGCAAGCCTCTGAAGCCAAGACCGAGGAGAAGAAAGAGTCCGACGGCAAGGACCAGAAGTCCGATGACTCCAAGAAGGATGATAACAAGTCTTCCGATTCCTCGAAGTCGGACAGCAAGGGAAATTCCTCCGACTCCAAGCAGAATTCCAACAATTCGCAGGGTTCCGGCAGCAACAATTCCTCTTCCAACAGCGGTAGCCAGAAGAAGTGGGTTGCCGAGCAGGGCCACTGGGAGACTGATTACAGCCAGGTCTGGGTGCCGAATGTAGTGTATACGCGTCATGAACGCTGGATTTGCAGCGCATGCCGTGCGACATTTGGATCTGCAGCCGAAATGGACGCTCACGCCCACGCTACTTTTGGCGATGCGCAGCATCCTAACGGTGGTTCTGCAATCAATGATTCGTATACCACCTCTGAGGACCAGGGACATTATGAGCAGCAGGCTACGGGACAGCATTGGGTTGTCGACGTCGCCGGTCACTGGGAGTAATGTGCATCGTTCCTCTTCTCTTACGTTCGGTGAATAGATATTTATTTGCGGGCGGCCGGTTTCGGCCGCCTTTTTTAACGCCCAGTCTGGGAGTAAACGATAGGAAAGCAATCAAACGAGAGGCCGTTCCCAAAGAATCCGGCTGTGCCGGATGCTCCGGGCAAAACCTTTCGCAAATCGGTGGGACCTTTCCTCGACTTGCTTCAACCCTCGCCCGAAGCCCGCTGCGCGGTACTTCAAATGCTCGGCATCCCCCGCGTTCGCATTACCGCTCCGCTCTCGCTACAGCGAACTTTCAACACTCAGCATCCTTTGCGTTAAAAGCTCGCTTCCGCTCGCGGTCTCCGCTGACGCTACGACACCGCGAAGCCTTTCGCTCGAAACGAGGCCTCTCATTTCGTGTCTACGCTACGCTCCGCCCAATCGCCGTTCCGACGATTGCAAGATGACTGTGGGTGGCATTTTTGTGGGCCCATTCGGACCCCAAAAATGCCACGCCACAGACCTTGCTTATCGCCTGCTACGGCGATAAGGTTATCGTGAAGTTGAAACTCCGCGATGAAGAATCGCGGAGACGATTCTTCATTTTTGGAACGACGCCAGCCGTTTCTCATCAAAAGGAAAGCGAATCGCATAGCAGGTTTTGATCGGAGGCCCCTCCGATCGCTGATTCGTTTTCCGGAGGAAGAATCATGAGCAGGCTCCGCCCACACACCGTCAAGGCGTCTCTTTCCGATGTTGAGAAGAAAGCCATCGCTGCAATCGCAAAGCGACATGAGATGAGCGAGGCGGAACTCATACGCTTCGTGTTGTGCAATGCCGACGATCTCGATATCGATTTTGGTCATGCGGAAATCGCTGACCAGAAATTCCGAACCGATGACATTCACGTCCGGGTCTCGCCGGAAGAAAAAAAGAAAATCGAAAGCAATGCTGATTCCCTCGATATGACTGTCAGTTCGTATGCTCGTCGCGTACTGCTCAAAGGGAAGGTCGAGAAAATCGATGTCGATCGGGCGTCGATTGACAAGGTTTATCACGAGCTTTTGAAGGAAGGAACAAACCTCAATCAGCTGATGTACTTCGTGAACGCCCAGGGGCTTCCCGCGTACAACGAGAAAGCTGTTTTCCGAACGCTTGAGAAGGTCTATCAAGTTGGGCGTAAGCTAGACCGTTTTATCGACGAGCTTGAAAAGCGCTATTTCGTCGGCGGTGATCAAAATGACCGTCATTAAGCAGAAAAGCATATCGAGTGAGCGCTACGCAAAGAATGTCCGTAAATACATCAACGGAAAAGATGCGATTGAGCGTGGTGGCTGGAACATCGAATGGAGCGACCGCTGGTTTTCGAAAATGGATAGAACCAGAAAGGTTTTCCATCACGACAAACCGTCGAGAGCCGGAGTCAAAAACGTAATCATGCTACATCAGATCCTCGCTTTCCTCCCCGAAGAATGCTCATGCAACGGGGGCAAGATGACCCCCGGTGCATGTTTGGCCTACGCGGAGCAATGGCTTGCGAAGCACTATCCGCATCAACAAGTGATTCTCGCGTTGCATGAGGAAAGCGATAAGGCGGGAAAACGCTACGCAGTGCACATGGCGATTAACCGTACCGATTTGTTAACAGGCAAACGATGCGAGATTGGCGGACGCCGTGGGAAATACGAACGCGCCTCGTGGGTCCGCGAACTCGATAAGGATTGGAATCTCGCTCAGCTAGAAAAGGGAAAGAAGAATTCGAAGATTCGCGACCGCCAGCCGCGCGACACGGAAAAGGAGATTGTCGATCGGGGAGAGTACAGTTACAAAAACAATCTGCGCGAACTGATCCATATTGCGATCAATGATTACCACCCGAAGAACATGGAGCAGTTCAAAAAACTACTTGCATCGTGGGGCGTAGATATTTTCATCAAGAACAATCGAATCTATGCGACGGATCTCGATATCAAAGAGGCCGGCAATCCGAAATGTACCTTCAACCTGACTCGTCTTGACGGGCGCTTCGCGGTCAAGGAACTTGATGCGGCCTTCAAAAATAACGTGCTGGAAGCCGAGCGATCCCTTCCTTATGAGAAGCGCTGCGAGATTTACATCCAACGTCTCAAGAAAGCGTATTCGGCGTGGGTCGAACAGGCGAAAGCGAGCAAAGGTGTCGCCTACAATCTGTTCCCTAAATTCATTGCACCGAAGTGTGACGAAGACCTGCTCGAAGATCCCGCCGTACGCGATGAGCTTCTTGCGCGTCGCGGTTACGCAAGGGAGATTCGCAACCGTTACGCCGGCGCCGTCCCCGATGCCGGCGACGACCGTGTCCGCGCCGCAGGCCAGGCGCACGGCGGTAACGCCGCGTCGCGACAGATGGACGATCGCGTCGTCGATCGCGGTGACTACTCGCGCGGAGACACGCCTCGCTAGTTTTGGAAAGCCTATCGTCAGTGCCCTAGCGCGCTGCCATCCAGTGCCGATTCTTTCATGCTCGCAATTCGGCGAGGGTGAGGAGTATGAATTGATCGGCGGGAGTCAGCCACTCTGATAGAATCGTCCTTGCTGGCGGCAGTTCTCGTGCCGGGCAGAGCCCTCCATCCGATGGGAGGTGATGCCCATGACCGATTTCACTGAGTCCGTGAAGCTCCTGACCGCTATGGTCTCGCTCCTCACGGCCCTTGTCGGCCTTTCCAAGGCACTCAAGCAGGGTTCGAAGCCCAAAAAGAAAGGCCACCGTCGCTAAGACGATGACCTAACTCTACTAAGCAACGGCTCTGCCCAGCTCACCACAACTTGGGCTGCCGTCGGCATCATTTTACCCTCCTGACGAGGAATTCGTCCATATTTCAAAAATCAAATCCTGTTCGCGCGTGGGCGTAAACTTTTAGTTGGGCAAATCCGGCAGATTGGAGCTTGAAACATGAGGGATATGCACCTCATGTCGCTCATAAAACGTCTCCTGACCTCGAAGGAGAACGTTTTTTAGCGATAAAAGGAGACATAAATATGATCTGGTTTACCAGCGATACCCACTTCGGGCATGAGAACGTGCTGAAGTTCACCGACCGCCCGTGGGAGACGATTTGGCAGATGAACGACGCCATCGTCGACAGCATCAACGGCAGGGTTGCCGTGGACGACGAACTCTACATCCTGGGGGATTTCTCATTCAAGATGACCGTCCAGGACGCCTATGCCCTGCGCAAGCGGATCGCCTGCAGACGCATCCACCTCGCCCCGGGAAACCACGACAAGGACTGGACCCAGCCGGCGGTCGCTGGCGCCTTCACCGTGGAGCCGCCGATCTGCGTGCTCAAGATCGACGGGCAGAAGATCGTCCTGTGCCATTACCCCATGGCCGACTGGCAGGGCATGAGCCATGGATCGTGGCACCTCCACGGACACATCCACAGCGGCGGCGGCGCGTACAACGAGTTCAACCGCAAGCAGGGCCTTCTGCGCTACGACGTCGGTTGCGATGCCAACGGGCACTCCCCGGTGAGCCTCGACGAGCTGAGGGAATGGTTCGCCGGAGTCGACGAGCCGTGCGGCCGGGTGAAATGGCCCTGGTGGGTCAACGAGACCGGCGACAGGCAGGTCGAGCGCGAGCTGGCGGCGTACAAGGGGGAAGAGGTAATCCGATGACGGTCTATGTGACGGGCGACATCCACGGTGGGCTCGACATGCAAAAGCTCCGCGACTGGGAGCTTGGCGACAGTCTTACCAGCGACGACTATCTCATCGTTGCCGGTGACTTTGGCTTTCCGTGGGGCTTTTCTGCCGAGGAATGCACCGACATCGCCTGGCTGGAGTCGCGCCCCTACACGGCACTGTTCGTCGACGGCAACCACGAGCGCTTCGACCACTGGGAGGAGCGCCCCGTGGAGACATGGCACGGTGGGCTGACGCAGCGCCTGTCGGACACTTCGTCCATCCGCCGCCTCATGCGCGGCGAGGTCTTCGAGCTCGACGGCTCGACGGTCTTCACCATGGGCGGTGCCACGAGCGTGGACAGGGAATACCGCGTGCCGTATTCCAGCTGGTGGCCTCAGGAGCTCCCGGACGAGCGCGATTTCGATACCGCGCGGGCAAGGCTCGACGAGGTCGGCTGGAAGGTCGACTGCGTCATCACCCATACCTGCGCCACGCGCATGCTCTCGCCGACGCTCTACCCGGACCCAGGCTGGGAACGCCCTGATGTGGACCGGCTGACCGGATTCCTCGACGAGCTCGAGGACCGCCTGGACTACACGCGCTGGTATTACGGCCATTTCCATCGCGATGCCAACCCGGACGGACGCCACACGGTGCTGTATGACCGGATCGTGAGGCTCGGGGGCAAAATCCTGCCGTGGGGTGCGTACTGATGACGGTCTATGTGACGGGCGACGTGCACGGCAGGGCCGAGTACGGGTCCAGCCGGTTTGCCTCCAAGTCTTGGCCGCTGGGCCGGACCCTGACGCGCGATGACGTGGTGATCGTGGCCGGAGACTTCGGCTTTGTCTGGGATGGCTCGAATGCCGAGAAATACTGGCTCGACTGGCTCGAGTCGAAGCCTTGGACCACGTGTTTCGTGGACGGCAACCATGAGAACCACCGCGCTCTGGCTGATCTGCCGGTGCGGGAGTGGAACGACGGGCTCGTCCACGAGGTGCGGCCGCACGTGCTGCACCTGATGCGCGGCGAGGTGTTCGACATCGACGGGGCCATGCTTCTCGCCTTGGGCGGTGCCGCGAGCAACGACAGACAGTATCGCAAGGAGGGGAGGAGCTGGTGGCCCGAGGAGATGCCGGGCGAGAAAGAGATGGAACACTGCCGCTCCTCGCTCGACCGCGTGGGCTGGAAGGTCGACTACGTTGTGACTCACGAGGCGCCGGCTGGCCTTGCTGAGGGGCTGTGTCGCGAGCGCGGACGCGAGTATCGATGCGACCGGCTGCAACGATTCCTTGGCGAGCTCGACGGGCGGCTCGGCTACCGCGCCTGGTTCTTCGGCCACTACCACGGCGACAAATGGTGCGACGCCAAGCATCGCCTTATCTACCGAGACATCGTGCCGATCGAAGATGTCTCGGTAGGTTCTAGAAACCTTCTAGAACCGTTCTAGAAGGTTTCTAGAAATCAGTCGCCTGATAGGAGAAGTGCGGGGCTACTCGCCCCTCATCTGGGTCATGACCTCGGCCTTGGCCTCGGCCACGGCAGCCCGCTGCTCGGAGGCGGCGAGGCGGTCCTTGAGGGCGGCGACCTCGGCCATCAGGTCGCGCTGGGCCAGGAGCGCGTCGCTCAGCTCGGACTGGGCTTTCAATGCGGCGTCACGCTCGCCGCGCAGGCGCTCGATCTCAGCGACCATGGCCTCCGCCTCGGCATGGAGATGGACGACCTGCCTGTCGAGATCCCTGGCATCGGCGAGGTACCTGACGCTCGCGGCGTGGAGCTCGTTGTTCTCGAGCTCGAGGCTCGCGGTATCGAGCTCGAACTTCTCCTCGATGAAGGCGACTCGCTCGCTGTAGCTGGCCTCGAGCTCTTCGTTCCGGTCCGTCGCCTCGACGAGCTTGCGCTTGAATTCGTCGAGCTGGGCCCTGAGCAGCGCGTTCTCGGTCTTGAGGTCGGCGGTCTCGCGCAGCAGCCTCTCCCGCCATGTCGCCTCGATCCGCTCGGCGGCCTCATCGAGGACGGACTTCAGGCCGTAACCGTAAATCTCCCTGATTGTTCTCTCGTCTGCCATGGTGCGGCACTCCAATCAACAATGGCATGGCTCCGCCATGCCGTACGGCTGGGAACAAATACGCGGCCGCTGTTGATTTGTAGTCATCCTGCGATCGGTGAGTTCTAAAAAGGCGTCTCAAAGTCGGTGTCTTGTCGCAGGCTTTAGGTTAGAGAAATACTGCGCGTTTTCATGGTATCACGTGCCTTTAAGACCATAAATGGACGGCCGTATCGATTCGTTGAAAATAGCACCTACGACGTGTTGGTGGCGGGAGAGTGATGGCGCTAAAGATGTTGAGAATGATTACGGGATTGTCTTAGATGCGGGCATGAAAAAGGGCCGAAGCGAAGTGTCTGGCCGGACGCCAATTGTCCGGGAACTGTTTCGGTTCGACCCTGCTTCATTTTACATCCGTGGCATGTTTTTGCAGACGCCCTGACGGCGGTTGACTCTCACGACCTCGATGGCGGCTTTCCCGTCCTCGATCCTTGCCGGATTGCGGAGGACACCGCTGCGTTAACGGCCGGATATCATTTGAGTCAGAATCCTCTTCTTTTGAAGCGGATTCTGACTCAGTGGCTTTAGTTCAGTTGTCTGACAGAAGCCCACATCGATAGTCGGTTTGTGGGCTTAAGATTTCGGGGGCTCCCAGCCGTTTTCGATGGCAGCGCGGTAGATTGCAGCGTAATTAAGCATCCAGCTGCCATCACCCACTTTTTGAATGTACCCCTTATCCTTCAAAGAGGTGTAGGCTCGGGAGATCGTGTTCTTACTCAAATGGTAGCGCTCCTCAATCCATTTGCTTTTCGCACAAAAGCCCATGGCTTTTTTGTTTTTGGACGGCTTTCCAAGCTTCCATACAAGGCCGAGGATGAGGCGCTCGGCAGCGACGGTGGTGGCGCAGCACGCCCACTCGGGCACTGCAATAAAATTAGTGATATCCATTTTTCTTTCAATCTCTCGTTGCCCATTAACATCATCGTTAAATTTGTCAGAAATCGACGGCAGCTCGCTCATGTTTACCGCCTAGTCAAAGTGGGCGGTACGACCTTCGAGCTGCTTGAAAAGCTCATAGAACGAGCTTTCAAACATGTAATTCGAACGATGGATTTGGATTAGCTTGCCGGACTCACGCATAAACTTGCGTGCGGTGTTTTCGCTCCAGCCAGTGATTTCGCGGATATCGTTAACGCGGAGCAGCCGATCGCACTGAGCGGCACCAGTGGGGAAAGTCGGTGTGGACGCCTGAGTGCTAATCTTTGGAGTAGCCATGATGAGCTATCCTTTCAATGAGGGCCCTCCCTGTGCTTGTAAGACTTACCAGGTTCATAAGCACTTGGGGGGCCGGTTTTTATGACTACATGCGTAGCCATCTGACAGCTTTAGAATGTAATAAAACCTATTAAATGTCAATCAAATAAAGCATCTACCTGCGGAAATGGTATTATAGTACCGTAATATTATGGACGAAATGATGAATGAAAAACATACTATTGCTCGTTTCTCTGTATATAGGTATTGATTAAGTCTTCGTAGCCTTTAACTGCTTTTATTTCTGATTGTTGAACGAGGCTTGTATACGTTTTGAGCGTGATATTGGGGTCTGCGTGGCCAAGAATGCCTTGCACGCTTCTAACGTCCGAGCCGTTCGCCAACATAAAAGTGCTCACACAATGCCTGAGCTGATGTGGGCAGATGCCCTTATATAGTTTTCCGCCAGTCGAATTGTTCGGCTCATAGATTCCAAGATTGCAGCTAACTGCGAAATCGCGAAACCAATGGTTGTAGATGTAGTTTTTCATGTGACAAACAGTAGGGATTCCCTGTGCGATAGCAATATCACTAATGATGGGGGTGCTGTCGGTCTGTGACAGTCCCAGAGAAGCCAGGAATTCTTTTTGTATGACTGACCATGATTGAAGACGTTCGGTCAAGGTTTCTCCAACGGGGATTTTGCGTTGGCTTTCTTGTGATTTGGGTGCCCTCAGTTCGTGGTCGTTGGTGTACTGCCTGTCAATTTTCAAGGTTTTATTGACAGGGTCCCAATCGCGCCATTCGAGACCCAGCATCTCGCCTTTTCGCATACCCGTATACACTAGTACTAGAGTACCAACTGCTTCGGCGGTGAGCTCAATGTGTTGAAGATGTGTGCATAGGGTAGCTACTTGGCCGATTGTCAGTGATTCTCTCTCGTTGCGAGGTCTGCGAACATGAACGGTGGCGCAGGGGTTTCGATCAATTATTCTTTTCGCGACCGCATTCGACAGAATCTGTCGCAGCTTCGCGTTGATTCGCACAAGCTCTGAAGGCTTGTATTTTCCCGTGCGACGAGCTTCGGCATATGTTTCTTCGATTAGGTCGGGAGTTAGCCCCTCAATTGTCTGAAACGCGCCGAACAGGTCTTCGATATGTCTGCAATCGTACGCTTCTCTTTCATAGCTCGTTGGCGCAAGCTCGGTGTCTCTGTTTTCATGAAAAGCCCAGCAGTAGGATGCAAGCAAATTTGGCTTTTTAGTTTTAGAGATCGTGCCAGAGGAATTGATTTCAGCTAGCTTGGCCTGCATTGCAGCCTTTGCTTCTGTCTTGGTCTTGCAGTGAACTGTATAAGTTGGTGATCGTTTGTAGCGCCCCGTTTTAGGGTCCTTGATTCCAAGGGAAAAATAATAGCGATAGGTGTTAGGCGACCTCTTGTCTTTCCAACACGTGCCCCTACCGCTAATGAGTGGCTGTTCTGACATTTTTGCACTCCGTTTCCTTGAATAGTTTTCAACAATTCATTGAGTGCAGTTTAGCTAAAGCTGTTAGTAATATGTTTGTAAAAGCGTTGGTGCAGCTATCAGAGGTGAAAGTCACAAATTGCTATGTTTATCTGCGGTTATATGACGTTCAATGATGTTTGATGAGTGGTAGGGGGTAGTATTAAATCATATCTCCTAAAGCGGGTGTCGACGGTTCGAATCCGCCCGGGGGCACCAGGGAATATGACGGCGTCGCGAGAGCGGCGCCGTTTCTGGTTTGTGGGGGCCGCCGGCGGATTCGGGCCGTCGACACCCGCGTCACCAATTTCCCCGCGGGGGGAGTTTTCGAATCCGCCCGGGGGCACCAGAGATTTGCCGAGCCCGGTACCACTACGGCGACAAGCCTTGCTAGTTTTGGAAAGCTCGTCGTCGGTGCCCTAGCGCACTGCCGTTTAGTGCCGATTCTGCCATGTCCGCACTCTTAGCGAGGGTGAGGATCGCGAATTAATCGGAGAGGGCCAACCACTCTGATAAAATCGTCCTCGCTGTCGGCAGCCCTCGTGCCGGGCAGAGCCCTCCATCCGATGGGAGGTGATGCCCATGACCGATTTCACCGAGCTCGTGAAGCTCCTGACCGCTATGGTCTCGCTCCTCACGGCCCTTGTCGGCCTTTCCAAGGCACTCAAGCAGGGTTCGAAGCCCAAAAAGAAAGGCCACCGTCGCTAAGACGATGACCCAACTTCATTAAGCAACGGCTCTGCCCAGCTCTCTACAACTTGGGCTGCCGTCGGCACCATTTTACCCTCCTGATGAGGAATTCGTCCATATTTCAAAAATCAAATTGTGCCCGCGTTGTCATCCCGCGCGTTGTCATCCTGCTATCGAAGCCTACCGAATGCCTGTCATAGGGACATTAAAGCGCCCGCTTGCTGGGGGAGCAAGCGGGCGCTTCTGAGCGAATGCGTTTGCGGTCTAAACCGCTCGGAGCAACAAGCGATCGACGTTAGTTGCTAGACTCGGAGTCGTCGCCGGAGCCGGAACCGGAGACGGAAACCGTCAGCGTGATCGTGGTGTCGGTGGACTGCTTACCGGTGGGGGAGACGCCCGTAACGGTGGCATTCTCGTTGCCGCTCACAGGGTTGCCGTTCTGGTCACAGAAGCCGATGTTGTAGAAACCGGCGTTGTTGAGCGCGGTGACGGCGGCGGAGATGCTCTTGCCGTACAGGTTGCCCGGGACGCTGGCCTTGCCGGACTTCTTGGCGATGACGACGGTAATCGTGGCACCGGGCTTCTGCTTGCCGCTGGGGTTCCAGCTAATTACGGTGCCCTCGGTTACCGAGTCGTTTTCCTGGTAGCTAACGTCGACGCCAAAGCCAGCCATGTCGAGAGCGTTGCGCGCTTGGGCCTCGGTCATGTCGGTCAGATCGGGCACCGAGGTGGTGTCCGGGCCGCTGGAGACCTTGTACGAGATGGTCGTGCCCTTCTCGACCTCCTTGCCGGCAGCAGTGCTCTGCTCAAAGACCTGGCCCTCCTCGGCCTCATTGGCTTCCTCCGAAGCGCTGCCCTTCAGGCCCACGCTTGCCAGTGCGGCCTCGGCCTGGTCCTTGGTCAGGCCGAGGAGCTGCGGAACCTCAACCTTCTCGGAGGGCTTAGGGCCCTTGGAGATTACCAAGTTCACCCTCGTGCCCTTGGCTTTCTTGGTGTTGCCGTTGGGGGTCTGCTCGGCGACCTTTCCCTCGTCGACATCGTCGTTGTAGCTCTGGTCGACAGTGCCAACCTCAAGGCCGGCTTCCTTGATCTGCTCAATAGCGGTTTCCTGGTCCTTGCCCAGCACGTCGGGCACCGTGACCTGTTCGCCACTGAACATGCCCGTGGCAAAGGCCACTACAACGCCAATCACGGCGACGGCGGCAATCACGGCGGCGATGATCTTGTTCTTGTTGGACTTGGGTTTCTCGACCTCGTAGGAGCCCGTGGAGCCCGAGACAGCGCTGCGGGCGGTGTTCTGACCGCTCACGCCCGAGACGGGACGAACCATAGCACGCGTTGAGTCGGAAAGCTCGCGGGTCTTGGTGGCACCCAGGTCGCCGGCGGCACCGATGATGCGCGTAGGCTCCGAGACGTTGACGGCACGGCCGGACAGGTAGCTGTTGAGCACCTGGCGCAGCTCGTCGGCCGTCTGGAAGCGGTTTGCCGGGTCCTTCTCCATGCACTTGAGGATGATGCGCTCCAGGTCGGCATCGACGCCGGAGTTGATCTGGCTCGGCGGGATGGGGAGCTCGTTGACCTGCTTGAGCGCGACCGAGATGGCGTCGTCGCCGTCAAAGGGCACGCGGCCGGTGGCGCACTCGTACATGACGACACCCAGCGAGTAGATATCCGAGGTGGGGCCGAGGTCCTGGCCGCGGGTCTGCTCGGGGCTTACATAGTGGGCGGTGCCCAGAACGTTGTTATCCTGCGTGAGGTGGCTGTTCTTGGCGCGTGCGATGCCAAAATCCATGACCTTGATGTTGCCGTCGGGCAGCACCATGATGTTTTGCGGCTTAATGTCGCGGTGGATGATCTCGTGCTTGTGTGCGACCGAAAGCGCGGAGCTGATCTGCGAACCGATCTGCGCGACCTTCTTGGGATCGAGGGCGCCGTGGCTCTTGATGCCGCTCTTAAGGTCGGTACCGCGCAGGTACTCCATGACGATGTAATAGGTGTCGCCGTCCTTGCCCCAATCGTAGACGCCCACGATATAGGGGGAGGACAGGCCGGCTGCTGCCTGGGCCTCCTGCTTAAAGCGGGCGGCGAAGGTGGCGTCGCCGGCATACTGCGGCAGCATGATCTTGACGGCAACCGTGCGGTCGAGGACCTGATCCTGCGCACGGAAGACGGTCGCCATGCCGCCCGTTCCCACCTTATCCTTGAGGAGGTATCTTCCCCCGAGGACCCTCTGTTCCATTCCTGCTCCTAACATAACTATTCGCTCAACGATGTGTGTAGTACC
>CAKTUC010000031.1 GCA_934617135.1 uncultured Collinsella sp.
TCCCAGTACTCAATCGCCGCATGCTCGCGAATGCGCGCCATGTCCTCGTTGGGCAGAATCACAAACTGCTGGTTGGTAGGCGTCTCCAAGAAGAACTGGTAGCCGCGCTCGTGCAGCACGCGACGAAGGGCCTTCGCGGTCTCAATCGCCTGACGGCCGATCTCAAAATACAGGCCATCGGTAAAGAGCGCCTCAAACTGGACGCCCGTCAGGCGGCCCTTGGCCAGCAGCGCGCCATGCTGCTTAATGCGCGGAATGGGATGTGCCGGAGCGTGCATGCCACAGAACACCACGGCCTCGCCGCACAGAGCGCCGCACTTGGTGCCGCCGATGTAGAACACGTCGCACAGCTGCGCCAGCTCGGGCAGGGTGATGTCGCACTCATCGGCCGCCAGTGCATAAGCCAGGCGGGCACCATCCACAAACAGCGGAATCTCGCGCTTCTGGCACACCGCGTGAATCGCCGCCAGCTCGGCCTTGGAATACAGCGTGCCGTACTCGGTCGACAGGCTCACGTACACGGCACCCGGGAACACCGTGTGCTCGTAGCTCTCGTTCTCGTAAAACACCTGGATATAGTTCTCAAGGTCCTCGGCGTGCATCTTGCCCTCGTAGCCGGGGATGGTGAGCACCTTGTGACCGCCAAACTCGATAGCGCCCGCCTCGTGGCAGGCAACGTGGCCGGTCTCGGCGGCAACCACGCCCTCGTACGGCGCGAGCAGCATGTCAATCACCGTCGCGTTGGCCTGCGTGCCGCCCACCAGCAAAAACACGTCGGCATCGGGGGCCTGACAGGCCTCGCGGATAAGCTCCTTGGCACGCTCGGTGTGCGTATCGGTGCCGTAGCCGGGCTGCGGCTCCATGTTGGTGTCGACGAGCGCTTGCAGCACCGCTGGATGTGCGCCGTGGGAATAGTCGTTGTTGAACGCGAGCATGGCAATCCTCTCTTACCGGGTATCGGCCAGATGATTCAAACGGAGCTATTGTACGCCGTTGGGATAGGCAATGCGCGCGGCAAGGCACTCAAGTGCCAGTACTAGAGCAAAACCGCAGCTCACATCGGTCAAAAAATGCGCGCCGATCACGATGCGGCCAAAGGCGACGAGTGCTGCGACCACAGCCGCGGCCCAAAAGACCACGCGGCGGCGCAACGGCTTTTCCGTAAAGGCAGCCGCGGGAAGCCCGGCAAGCATCAGGCCGATCGCCGCATGCGCGGTGTGACCGCTCGCAAACGACTTAAAGCCGTCCTTGATCACGCCGGCCGCAATATAGCTCCACTTGTCGGGGTTGCCGATCACCCACCACGGCTGAAAATTGAGCCCCGGCGTGACCTCGATCACACGCATGCGCGGGCGCGACCACAGTGGCTTAACGATGACGTTGAGGATAATGGCCTGAGCGACCCACACAGCAAGCACCATCAACGCCCAGCGCGTGAGCTCGTCGGGCGAGGTTTTGCGCGTAAGGCGATAGACGATGAGGTTGGCGGCGATGACCAGCACAAATGTCAGTACCAACTGGACCGCGACGAGCTTGCCGCCAACCCGCAGGGACGAAATGATCTCGTAGCCGGCCAGGCCAACATTGACGAGGATGCCGAGCACGGCGAGCCATTTGCTCGCCCTGGAATCGGGGCGCACCGCGCGCACGAGCATAATGCCCGCGACGCTCGCCGTCAGCTCAAACGGCAGCTCGCCAGCAGCCTCGATAAAGCGGCCGTACATACTGGCGATGTTGAACAGCGCACTCGAGATTTGGTAATCGAAGAAGCTGCCCGTGAGCAGGCAAAGGGCCAGGATAGCCGCAATAATGGCGGCGTCTTTCTTATAGATGTACCCGAACATGGCATCCTTTCGGTCGGGCAGAAGGTCAGCCAGCGACGTGGTGGGACATTGTCCCACCACGCCCCTTACTTGTTAATCATCATCACTGGCGCCCAATTGCTGCAGCAGCATAAGCGCGGCTGCGACGGGACCGGTGCCGTCGTTGGCATCGAGGCCGCGGCCCAGGCCGCTGCCCGCACCGGCGCCCGCCTTGTAGGGCACCGACAGCTTGCGGCTCTTGGGGAAGTTCACCGCGCCGTAGCGATTCTTGAGCTCAAAGGCCACCTTCTTGGGCACGTCGACGCCCAGGAAGGTAATGCGCCCGCCGCTGAGTGTGACGCTCTCGAGCCCCAGACGCTCGCCGCGAATGCGGATACGCGCGCGATTGAACAGGTTGAGTCCCGCCAACGGCAGCTCGCCGTGCGCGGCCTCGGTCTCCTCCTGCACCTCGTCGATGCTCTCCAGGTCCTCTGCCGCCGCGAGCTTTCGGTACACGAGCACGCGCTGATCCACCGCTGGCATGTACTCCTCGGACAGGAAGTAGTCGGCCGGCAGGTTGATGCCCACGCTCGCCGCCTCCACGCCGGCGTCGTCATCGCCGCGCGCCTCGGCCACGGCCTGTCCCAGCATCTGCGTAAACAGATCAAAGCCCACGCTCGACAGGTTACCGTGCTGCTCGGCACCCATAAGCGAGCCTGCGCCGCGGATCTCCAGGTCGCGCATGGCGATACGCATGCCGCTGCCCAGGTCCTGGAACTCGGAAAGCGCGGTCAGGCGCGCCGTGGCCTCCTCGGTCAGCGGCAGCTCGCCGGGGAACATAAAGTACGCGTAGGCCTGCGTGGCCGAGCGGCCCACGCGGCCCTTGAGCTGGTAGAGCTGTGCTAGACCCAGGCGCTGCGAGTCCTCGATAATGAGCGTGTTGGCCGTCGCGTTGTCGATACCGCTCTCCACGATGGTCGTGGCGATAAGCACGTCGATCTTTTTGGTCGCGAACTCGATCATCACGTCCTCGACCTCGCGCGGGCTCATCTTGCCGTGCGCCACGCCCACGCGCGCCTCGGGCGCGGCCTCGTGCACGCGCGCCACGGCGTCGTCGATGGTCTTGACGCGGTTGGACACGTAGTACACCTGACCGCCGCGGCCCACCTCAAGGCGAATCGCCGCGCTCACCACATCGGGGTCGTACTCCCCCACGTGTACGATCACGGGCCGGCGCCCGGTCGGCGGCGTGGTGATCAGGCTCATATCGCGCACGCCGCTCGTGGCCATCTGCATGGTTCGCGGAATGGGCGTTGCCGAAAGCGTGAGCACGTCGATCTGCTCGCGCAGGTTCTTGAGCTGCTCCTTGTGCTGCACGCCAAAGCGCTGCTCCTCGTCGATAATCACCAGGCCCAGGTTCTTGGGGTTCACATCGGCCGAAAGCAGACGGTGCGTACCGATGAGCACATCAATCGTGCCCTCGGCAAACGCCTTGAGCGCGCGCTTTTGCTGCGCCGGCGTGCGGAAGCGGCTGAGCACCTCGACCTCCAGGCCAAACGGGGCAAAGCGCTCAAAGAATGTCTCGTAGTGCTGTTGGGCCAGAATGGTCGTGGGGCAGAGCACCATGACCTGGCGGCCGGAGTCAACGCACTTAAAGGCCGCGCGCAGGGCGACCTCGGTCTTGCCAAAGCCCACGTCGCCGCACAGCAGGCGGTCCATGGGCTTGGGTGCCTCCATGTCCGCCTTAATGTCGGCGATGGCCTCCAGCTGGTCGCGCGTCTCGTCGTAGGGGAAGCTCTCCTCCATCTCAATCTGCTCGGGTGTGTCGGGCGGGCAGGCGATACCGGTGATCGAAGAGCGGCGCGTATACAGGTCGACCAGGTCAAACGCCAGTTTTTTGGCGTTCTTGCGCGCCTTGTTGGTGGCACGCGTCCAGTCGGCGGTGTTGAGCCTGGTCAGACGCGGCTTATCGCCGTCGGGACCAACGTAGCGCGTGATACGGTCGACCTGCTCGAGCGGCACGTAGAGCTTGTCGCCGTCGGCGTATTCCAGCAAAAAGTAGTCGCGCTCCTTGCCGCCCACTTCCTGGCGCGCGATCTCGCTAAAGAGCGCGATGCCGTGGGTGGCATGAACGACGTAGTCGCCCGGCTTAAACGGGAACGTGATCTGCGTAATGTCAACCTTGCGGCGGCTGCGCGCGCGGTTGGCGTCCATGCGCGCGTTGAGGTCGGCGATCGAGAACACGGCCAGGTTGGCGTCGGGCACCACCACGCCCTGCGGCAGGGCGGCGTCCACAAAGGTCACGCGCCCGCGCGAGATGGTGGGCACGGCGGCGCCGGCAGCGGCCTGGGCGGCACCGGCCTCAAGCGAGCGGGCGTTGAGCGCGTCGGCCTTGCGCTCACGGATTGAGGCATGGGCCTCCTGGCGGGCAGTGCGATCGGCAGAGTCCGCCGCCGCCACGCGCACACGGTCGCCGATAAGGCCCGCGTTTTCGGGCGCCGCGGTCAGCGACTCCTCAAAGGTAATACCCTCGTCGCCAAAGGTGAGCTCCATCGACTCGCGCGCACCGCGGTCGGGGATGGCAAACACGCAGGCATAGCGCTTGCCCACGACCTCCTGGATGCGCGTCATAAAACGGTTGTCCGAGCCTGCGATGGAAGGCTGCTCAATCTTGAGCTCGGCCGTCACCGCACCGCCGGCACGGATGAGGCTCACATAGTTTAGGCGCTGCTGGGAACCAAAATCGAGTTGCTGGGCACGCACGTACAGGCCGTCCAGACGGTCGACCCCTGCCTCGCCGGCACGTGCCTCGATATCCTCGTAGGCGCGCAGGCAATCGTCGAACAGCGAGCGCGGCTCGGACAGCACCACGAGCGCCTTGCCGCTCACATGCGACAGCGGGCTCACGGTCTGACCGTACATCACCGGCAAAAAGCGATCGAGCTCGGGCGTGACGATGCGCGCATCCACCATCTCGAGCAGCGCCGCCAACTTGCTGTCGTCCTGGCTGGCGCGGTAGAGCGCCACATGCATGTTGTGGACGGCGTCGTCGGTGAGCGCCAGCTCGCGACAGGGGAAGATTTCGATGCTGTCCTCGTTGCCGATGGTCTGCCCCGTGGAACTCACCATGCGGCGGATGCGGTCGATCTCATCGCCGAAAAACTCAATGCGCACGGGTGCCTTTTCCTGCGCCGGGAACACCTCGACGGTGTCGCCGTGCACGCGGAACAGACCAGGCGCGTCGGCAGCGCCGGCATTGGTGTAGCCCATGCCCACCAGGCGCTGCGGTACCTCGTCAAAGGGAATCTCCTCGCCCACCGCAAAGGTGGTGGACTCCCAGTAGCGGCTCTCGACCGGCGGCACGCAACGCAGCAGCGCGCGGGCCGAGGCGACCATGATGCAGTTGTCGCCGCGCACGATGCGCCCCAGCGCCTCGCAGCGTTGGGCCACCACGGCATCGTCGGGCGCCTGCTCGCGCCATGGATAGTCCTTGCGCTCGGGGAAGCGGCACACGTGCGTCAGGCCCACATAGGCAGCCAAGCTACGCGCGGCGCGATCGGCCGCGTCCTCGCCGCTCACGATATAGACCGTGGGGCGCGGGCGACGCGCAAACTGGGCGGCAGCCATAAGCGTGCGACCCGACTGCGACACGGCCAGCGTCACGTCCTCGCCGGCATCGAGTCCAGCCTCGACGGTCTGCAGCGCCTCGGCAGTGTAGAGCTGCGCAGCTATACGGTGAATGAGCATGCTGTTCCTCCGGCATCGCAACGCCAAAAGCCCGCCGGGGCAAGCTCGGCGGGTCGTTCGTCAAAAATCATTGCTTGTCATGGTAGCGCATGGAGAGGACTCCAGCTCAAGCGCACGCCCAGCCCCGCAACAAAAACGCCAGACGGACGAGCCGCCTGGCGCTATCAGAGTGAGCTATACGCCGAGTCTAGTCGTAGACGCCCATTTTAAGCAGTGTGAAGGTCGGAGCGCCGTCACCCTGCGCGACGCGGACCGTGCAAGTCTCAGTACGGCCCATGGATGCGTCCGCTTGAATTGCGGCAATGAACTGGTCCTTTGGCAGGCCGTAAGTGCTCTCGGGGATGTCGGAAGGAAGTAACGCACCGCCAGCACTGTAGACCTCATAGGTGAGCTCGTAGATGTTGTCGCCAAGGTCAGTCGCGCCCGTAACGATGGCACACGATGGGTTGTAATTTCCCTGGCCGTATTCCTGCTTCAGATATAAGTACCCGTCATGCGCTTCGGCCGAATCGGCAAGCATCTGCCCACCCGACCCTTTATCAAAGGTCATGTCAGCATCCGAGAGCGTCAGACCCGTCAGGCGATTGAGTTCCCTATTGATCACATCGGTCGCCACGCGCTGGTAGTGACCGTTGTCATAGTCGCCTTTCTCGATTCGATACGGCGCGTTGTCAATAAAATGGCACCAGATAAACTTGACCAGCTTGTATTTCTCGTCATCAGAAAGTCCGTCAGTCGAATCGAAGCCGCCCGCCTGATACCAGTCCCGATCGAAGTGTTCCTCCGTAAAGTTCGACAGGAACAGATTCGCGGCGGCATAGGTTGCATGGTCATTGAGGTCGACCTTTACGCTGCTGCCCGTCTGCTCGGGCTCTTCCGGCTCTTCTCGCTCTTCGGCAGGCTTCTCCTTGGCGCTTCCCTTGTCCTTGTGCTCGGCCGAACCCTCGTCGGACCCAAGTACGGTAATCTGCGATGAGCCACCCTGCCCAAGCGGTCCCAACACGCCGGTCAGTGCCAGCGCGGCACCGCCGGCAACGAGCACGCCCACCACGCACATGCCGACAATCACCGCGCGCTTATGCGATTTCTTTTGTACGACACCCTGCACGGGAGGCATTCCTGCCGCCGGCATCGGCGCGGGCTCGGCGGGCGCGGCCGTCGGCATCGGCGCGGGCTCGGCGGGCGCGGCCGCCGGAAAAGCGGCGCTCATGCGTGCCCCGCAGTTCGTGCAAAAATCGGTTCCGTCGGGCATCTCGGAGCCACACTTGGCACAAAACATACTCGGGCATCCCCTCACAACAAACGGTATCTGTCGCCATCATATTGAGCCTTCGCAGCCCAAATGTGTTGCGCAACATTAGTCGCCGTCTTCGGGTGCCGGCAAAACGCGCCGGGCCCCTACCCCATCACCCGTACGCTGGGGCACAAATCCGCCAGCGGGCACTCGTCGCACTTGGGCTTACGGGCATCGCAAATCTCACGACCAAAGGTGATCCACTGGTGGTTGACCGACTCCCAATACTCGTGCGGCAAAATCTTGAGCAGATCTTGCTCGGTCTTGAGCGGCTCTTTGGCGTGCGTCTTGGGACTCAGCATCAGGCGGTGCGCGATGCGGTTGACGTGCGTATCGACCGCGATGCCCTCAACAATGCCAAATCCCACGTTGAGCACGATGTTCGCCGTCTTGCGTCCCACGCCCGGCAGCTTCACGAGTTCCTTCATGTCGGCCGGCACCTCGCCACCGTAATCGGCGACGATCATCTGCGCGGCCTCGACGGCATGCTTGGCTTTGCTCTTGTAGAAGCCGAGTGACTTGATGGTGTCTGCCACGTCAGCCACGCGCGCCCCGGCCATGGCCTCGGGCGTGGGCCACTGGGCAAACAGCTTTGGCGTCACCTTGTTGACCTGTGCGTCGGTCGTCTGAGCCGAGAGCAGCACCGCGATCAGCAGCCTAAAGGGATTCTCGTGGTCCAAGAAGCACTCGACCGGGCCATAGCGACGGTTAAGGCGCTCGCACACCTCGATGGCGCGCTCGCGTTTGGCGGCATTGGTCTCGCGTGGCATAACGACTCCTCGACTCGGCAGAAACATAACTTCCCGGAAACGATTGTCCCACGTACGGGGGCCTTAAGCCTCCAAAAATGCGCCGGTCTGGCGGCTCCACAGGCTTGCGTACTCGCCGCCCGCCTCGACGAGCTGAGCATGCGTGCCGTCCTCGACAATCTCGCCGTCTGCCAGCACCACGATGCGGTCGAGCGCCGCCACGGTGGACAGGCGATGCGCCACCACAATGGAGGTGCGCCCGCGCATCAGGTTCTCGAGCGCCTCCTGCACCAGCGCCTCGGACTCACTGTCCAGGGCAGAGGTCGCCTCGTCGAGCACCAGAATCGGCGCGTCGGTGAGGATGGCACGGGCGATGGCCACGCGCTGGCGCTGACCACCCGAAAGTTTAACGCCGCGCTCGCCCACCATGGTGTCAAAGCCATGGGGCAGGCGATCGATAAACTCCAGGGCATTGGCCAGGCGCGCAGCCTCGCGAATCTGCTCGTCGGTAGCGTCGGGACGACCGTAGGCGATATTCTCGCGAATAGAGCGGTGGAACAGCAGCGCCTCCTGCGGCACGTAGGCAACCTGACGGCGCAGGCTCTGCTGCGTGCAGCGCGAGACGTCCTGGCCGTCCACGAGCACGCGGCCGCCTTGCACGTCGTCCAGGCGCAGCAACAGCTTGGTGAGCGTCGTCTTGCCCGAGCCCGATTTGCCCACCAGACCCACGCGCTGGCCCGCCGTCACATGGAGCGTCAGGTCGTTGAACACGCTCTCGCCCGCCGCGGCGTCACGGTACGCAAAACTCAGGTGTTCAAAATCAATCGCGCCCTCGCGCACCTTGAGCTCGGGGGCATTCGCGTCGTCTGCCACCAGACGCGGCTCGTCCAGCACGCGCGTCATCTCTGCCGCATCGCCCAGCGCGCGGTTGATGCGCTGCATCATGGAGCTCACGTAGTTCAGACGCATAGTGAGGTTGTACGTATAGGTAAAGATCATGACGAGCGAGCCGGCCGAAATGCCAAACCACGCGTTGCCGCCCGCGACGAACACACTCACCACGGCCATGGTAATGACGATAAGGCCCGAAGTCGTAAAGTTGCGCTGCATCATGGCGTGCATCGAGACCGTCTCGGCGTCGCGCGCGGCACGGTCAGCGGTATCGAATAGGTCGCGCTCAAAGTCCTCACGCCCGCAGGTCTTGACGGCCAGGATGTTCGTGACCGCGTCGGACAGCACGCCCGACAGCTTGCTCTGCGCGGCGGACGTCGCGGCCGAAAGCGGCATGATGCGCTTGTACATAAGCCAGACAAACGCAATGTAGACGACCATGATGCCCACCAGGATCACGGTAAATGTGGGCACCACCGGGGCGAGCGCCGCCACCGTGCAGACAACCGAGGTGATAGTGGGGATAAGCGAATACACCGTCACGTCCACCAAGCCCGTGTAGCCGCTCATAAAACGGCTCGTCTGGCTCACAAGCGATCCGCCAAATCGGCTGGTGTGGAACGTCATGGATTGATTGGAGAGTGTGTCAAAGCACAGGCGCGCCAGGTGATAGTTACCCGCGATCTCGAGCTTGTAGACGGTGTAGTCCTGCAGCTTGGAGAGGATCTGGCCTACCAGATTAACGAGCACGAGCGCCAGAATGTAAGGACCAAAGACCTCGAATACTTGATTGCCCGCCACGGGGCCCGCTTGGACGCGGTCGACGATGAGGGCCATCACGTAGGTGTTGGCAAACGTGAGCAAAAAGATATAGCCCGCCGACGAGAGCACCGAGAGAAAGACGATCAGCGGCTGCGTGCGCGTGACGTCCCAAAAACGCCGCAGCGTGCGGCGCACGGTGGAGCGTTTGAGCGGACTGGTGCTTCTCTGAGACATGGGCTTCCTTTCGCGTCTGATAGGGCGAGAGGCCATTGTTGCACATTGAAGCGCGCTTCAGTCAAGCGCGACGCGAAAAGCGGCGGGGCGCCCGCGTCCCACGCTGGCGCCCCGCCGTCCATTTCGGCTAGTCCTCGTCCTCTTGGTCTGTGGGCAGGCCTGCGGACGTGAGCCCCAAGATCGCGTCGGCCTGGTCGGTATCCTCCAGCGCGTCGATGTCCTTGAGCTTGCGTTCCATAACGTTAGTGCGCGTGGTGATGATGCCCTCGACCGTTTTGCCCGCGGTCTCGATCTGCTGCTGGGCACGGCGCAGCGCCGCCTGATAGCGCGGCAGCTCGGCCTTGACGGCGGAGAGCACGCGCAGCACGTCGTCGGTGCGCTTTTGCAGCTTAAACGTCTGGTAGCTCATCTGCAGGCTGTTGAGAATGGCGGCCATGGTGCTGGGGCCGGCAACGTTGACGTGATAGTCGCGGCCCAGGGTCTCGATAAGCCCAGGGCGGCTGACGACCTCGGCGTACAGGCCCTCAAACGGCACGAACATAATGCCAAAGTTGGTGGTCGCCGGCACGCTCAGATACTTCTCGCAAATGTCCTTGGCCTCGCGCTTCACCATCGCATCGAGCGTCTTGCGCGCAGCGGCGACGGCCTCCGCATCGCCCGACTCCTGGGCGTCGAGCAGATGCTCGTACGCATCGCCCGGAAACTTGGAGTCGATCGGCAACAGCACGGGATCGCCCTCGTCCACCGGCAGCTTGACGGCAAACTCAACACGCTCCGAGGCGCCAGGCTTGGTGGCAACGTTTTCCAGATACTGGTCGGGCGTAAGGATGTCCGCCAGGATCGCGCCCAGCTGCACCTCGCCCAAAATGCCACGCGCCTTGACGTTGCCCAGCACGCGCTTAAGGTCGCCCACGCCGGTGGCGATAGATTGCATATCGCCCAGGCCCTTGTACACGGCCTCGAGCTGGTCGTTCACTTGCCTAAACGATGCAGACAGACGGTCGTTGAGCGTATGGGAGAGCTTCTCGTCCACCGTCGCGCGCATCTGGTCGAGCTGCACGTTGTTGTCTTTGCGGATGGCGCCCAGCTGGGCATCGACCGTCTCGCGCACCTTGTCCAGGCGATGCTCGATGCCCTCGCGGTTGGCGCCGAGCTGCTGAGCCGTCTCACGGCGCAGGTCATCCATACGATCGCCAGCCTGCGAGAACTCACGCGCGATGGTCAGGTAGCGTTGCTGCTCCACGGCCGCATCGGTTGTCTGCTGTTGCGCGATGGCATTTGCCGTGCGGCGGGTTTCGGCCAACGCGACGTTGAGGGCATCGAGCGTGCTGTTGGCCTGCTCGAGCGCCGCGAGCGTCTCCGCATCGTTGCCGCCACGCTCTCGCAACTCGGCACGAAGGCCCTTAAGCTGCAGGGTGCAAACCACAGCAACTCCCACCGCCACCAAGGCAATCACAACAAGCGCAATATCAATAGCAGACATAGACTCCGCCCAACAAACCCAATCGATTATCAATCAAAACCGCGATCAATCTTACCCCGCCACACGCACCGGGCGCTCGGCCCCTTCTTGGGCGCTTCTCTCCTCCGCATATTCCATAATGCGGCGCGCTGTCTTCCTGCTCACCTTCGAGTCATCACCGGCTAAGTATGCGTACACGTTTCCCTTATTCAGATTCAAATCGCGGCAGAGACCGTAGCGCGTTACGTCCGACTTCCCTAGCGCTCCCAATGTTCTTTTTCGCATCAGGGCGTTGATCCTTCTGTCCGCCACTGGCTTTTCCTTTACCGCTCTATACGCACGCCAAACGTTGGCATAACGGTTAGGGAGCTCACTTTTGGCGCATAGAGACGCCATGCTACCCGCTTGATCGTACAAGGACAAAACGCCTCGGTAATCCTCTTCCATCCACGAGCCCTCGGATAAACCCAGAACGTATTCGGCTTTTCCTTGCGCTAAAGCGAGCAAAAACAGAGGCTCCGCCACGCGCGGCTCAACCGTTGTTGCCTGCTTTACAAGCTTCCTAAAACTCAGCGACTGCTGTCCGGATAGCTCTCGGCAATAGCCTTTCAAAAATCCCTCAAAAGTCAGATTCAACCGAGCACCTCCTTTTTGTATTGCCTGTATGCGCAGACCATCTCTTGATAACTCCGCTCCGAAGGCGACGAGGCCAACGCCTCTCCTTCATCGAATATAAGCCGCTCGAGCAGATCCCAATCAAGTCGGTCGATAAATGCTCGACTATGGAGGTCGACGATGTCGTTCGGACGATAGGCATAGAGCTTCATCACCGCCAGATCCTCCAAAGATGGTGTAAAGTACCTGATAAAATGCGCCCCAATCTCCAATGGGATCAGGCGATCTTCGTAATTGAATGGCATCTGGTTGCAATATGCCACTGCCATACCATTCACCTCGGGGTATCGAGCTATGATCTCGCGGAGGCACCTGTCTGCCTCAAACACATCTATGTCATGTGTAACCGACCGATTCGTCACATCGTTTAGCATGAAGGCGCTTCCTCCCACCAATACAACGCTCGGCTTGTCGTCTCTTGGACCTATTTCCAGCTCCGCCTCTTCGTCAATGCCCAAAAGAGTCTGCTCTAAATCCTGCTTATACATAGCAAATCCTATTATTATTCATCTTCAATAATACTATTCAGTCGCACGACAGGACCCATAGGATGCAAGAATTCTACTCGTGACGATAATCCCTACACCCAAGAAGGCCTAATGTGACAAACGCTAGCTCTCCCAGCCGGCGCGGATGGTTGTTATGACATCACCTAGGCGCTGGCCGAGGGCTGACAGATGTTGGAGCACTTCGCTGGGCGAAGCACCGTTGAGGATGCAGGTGAGCGCATACGAGACCAAGAAAATCGCCGCAAGTCCTAACGGAATGAGCACGATCATCGCTAATGTGCGCAGGCGCTGGCCCACGCGGCGGTGACGCGTGCGACGTTTGTCGAACGCAAGCTCCTGCGCATACGAATCTTGTTGTACGGAATAGTTCTCTGGCGCCGATTCACACCCGGGCACAGCTGCAGGTACAGCAGCGGGCGCGGCATTTTGCGCAGGGGACTGGGCGGCCACCCCTTGCATTTGTATCTCCATAAGCCGTTGCTGTTGGCGCAACATGCGCTCGGCTTGTTGCTGCGGGGTCTCAAGAAACAGATCCATGCTGGCCTCCAAAATCGGAGCATTCGACGCTTGCGCCCAGCATCCCGCACCGCCAAGGCCACGGCAACGCAATCCGCAGCAATAGCTGCAAAGTTTCTTGCTGACAAAAGCTGTCGAAAACCTCAACAACTCCCCTACCAGCACTTTCTTTGAGCTTTTTTATCGAATGATCTTTTGCCCTTCCCCCAACCCGTCAACTAACCAAAAGCCGACCAAAAGCTTGACAGAAATTGTGGAGACAGGGACCACAAGCAAGGCGTGATGACCCCAAACGAAGCAACCTGGACAGTTAGTTCAGATATGTATAAATCAAACCCCCTACAAAAGGGTCGGCAGACTTCGTTTGCCGCATTTTAGTCCCCATAACGGGCATCAAAGACCCAAAGTCGGGTGCAGCGGGCATAAAAAGGCGCCCAACAGGCCTCCAAGAGCCCAAAAGGCAGCCATCGAGCGGCTGGAAAAATACAAATCTGAACTAACTGTCCACTCCATACAAAACGTGCCGTCCCGAAGGGGCGGCACACACATTTTTTATCAGCTTTTCTGAAGTGAGCACGCGACGACCCAACGCCGGAGCGCGGGGCGGGAGGCCGGTTTGCCTTCCCTCAACGCGACCCTGCGGAGCCGTGAGCGGGGAGGGAAGGCAAACCGGCCTCCCGCCCTGCGCTCCGCAGCCAGCGAAGGCGTATTACATGCCCGCAAGGCTTCGGGTAGCGGTGGCGCACAAAAACGCCAGGACGAGAATCACGAGCGAACCGGCAATGTCAGCCAGAACGCCCACAAAGCGACGCTCAAACAGCCAGCTCCCGAAGTGCGGGGCAACGTTGCGCCAGACACGCCACAACAAGATGCCCATGCCGATGACGCCGGGAATATTGAGCAGCAAAATCTCGGAGCACAAGAGGCCGATCAGGTTGCCGGCGGCAAAGCCCGCATCGCCCTCGCAGTATTTGCGATAGATCATGTACAACATGTACGCCACAAACGGTTGCAGGCACGCAGAAATAAACGTAACCACCATCGAGGGGTCCTGAGAAAAGACATCGGTGAGCTTATCCACGCTCGTGGCATCCTTCGATGCCAAGAACAGGCCGATGACCACCACAGGCACCACGCCCAAGATGACCTCGACCATCGTAAACAGCTTGGCAGTCAGGTCCTCACTCGCCGAATTCAAATGAGGCGCCCACTCAGGATGAGCATGCGCCCCAACCTTTTTCTCCTTATCGGCACGGGCAACCTTACCGCCCTCATCAACCACGCGATTAGGATCACGACGAGTCCCAGCAGCGGCCATCCGAGCCCGAGACTTCTTACCCATAAAAACACCTCACATCAGGCAGTAAATAAACAAAAACACCACTCAGTGTACCCCTAAGCAATGGTGCGGCCCCAACTGGCCCCCACA
>CAKTUC010000032.1 GCA_934617135.1 uncultured Collinsella sp.
GCGAGAATCTGCAGGCGCTCGATGACAGCGCTGTTGTGGTCAATCGTCGCCTGAAGGGATTCGAGCGAGTTGTCGATACGAGTGGTCGTGGACGTAACCGTACCGGTGAGCTTGCCAATAGCGGTGTTCGCAGAAGCCGATGTCTTGCTCAGCGCGATACTGCCCTCCGAGAGCGCCTTGGAGAGCGAGGTGATGGACTTGCCCGCCGTGGTGCGAGCTTCGCCCAGCAGGTCGTTGCCCTGGGAGATTGCCTGCGTCAAAGAAGGCGTCTGGCCCTGCAGGCCCGCCAGCGCGGCATCGGCCGAAGCAATCGAGCTGCTCGTCTTGTCGATGGCGGTGTTCATATCGCCGATGGAATCACGCACCTCGCCCAGCGTGTCGGACGCCTCGGACACCGAGCCCGCCAGTGAATCCTGGGTCTGGGTTGCCTTGTCCTTAAGATCGATGCCGGCATCCTTGGCAATGCCCGCGACGGTCTCGCCCACCGTGGAGACAAACTCCGCGTTGATCTGCTCCTCGATGGTGTTGGCGCCGGTGTCGGTGACCTTGGGCGCAATGGCGCTCTTTTTCTCGTTGACGTAATAGGTGAGCTTCGGCTGATGGTAATTGCCATCGAGCATCGAGACGAGATTGTCGGAGAAGTTCTTGGGAATCACGATGGCAGCATAGTATTCGCCACTTTCGACGCCCTCTTTGGCATCTGCCGCCGAGTCGACGAAGGTCCAGCCCAGCTGGTCGTTCTCCTTGAGCTGATCGACCACCTTATCGCCTGCATTGAGCTCGCCCACCAGGTCGTTTTGAGTGCCCTGATCGTTGTTGGCGATGGCGATTTTGATGCCCTGAGTATTTCCGTACGGATCCCAGTTGGCCACGATGTTGTACCAGGCATACAACGAGGGAATGACGCATACGCCCAGGGTAACCACCAGGGCGACGGGGTTCACGAGCAATCGCTTGATGTCGCGTTTAAAGATCGCAAAGGAAACCTTTGCATCGGATAGTTTGCTGCCGAGACTCACGCTTGGACCATCCATCCTGTCGTTTAGCCGAATCATGCTATTAACAACCATTGTACGGAGGCACTTTAGCGTCTCGCAGCACAATGGTGCTGAGTTTTGCGGGTAGCAATATACTATGAAGACGAGTTAACGTACAGATGTACAGTATCTCAAATTCCCGCAGCTCACAAAACCACAACCCGCACAAATTAGCTATCCAACGGCCACGCCGATGTATTGGTATCGAGAGTGGAAAATCTCCCACTTCAAGCCCGCATTCGAGCCAGAAGTGGGAGATTATCCACTCTCGTTCTAACTAGTTACGGTGCCGTATCCCCGAACTACATAAGTTCGCAAATGGCCGCGGCGAAAGCTACGGGGTCCTCGGGGAGGATGCCCTCGACCAGCAGGGCCTGGTCGTAGAGCAAGCCGGAGTACTGCTTAATCTTGTCGGCGTCGCCCGCCTTCTGGGCAGCGACGAGCTTGGCGAAGACCGGGTGCTTAGCGTTGAGCTCGAGCACGCGCTGGCTCTTGGGCATACCGTCGGGCGCGCCCTCGGGACCCTTCTGAAGCACCTTCTCCATCTCGAGCGAAAGCGGGCCCTCGGTGGTGATGCAGGCAGGGGCGTCGGTCAGGCGAGCGGAAACGGCAACCTTCTCGACCTTGTCACCGAGTGCCTCCTTCATAGCGCTAAAGAGGTCCTCGTTCTCCTTGGTGGCGTCCTCGGCCTCCTTCTTCTCGTCATCGGTTGCCAGGTCAAGATCGCCGGTGGCGACATTCTTGAGCTCCAGATGACGATCCTCGACCTCAGGCTCGGCACCATCGGCCACAGCCTTCTCGGCTGCCTCGCGAGCAGCATCGTCCTCGTAGACCTTGGGCATATCGGCGGCCACGTACTCACGCATGGCCTGGAAGGTGAACTCATCCACGTCCTGCGTCAGCAGCAGCACGTCGTAGCCGCGATCGAGTACGCCCTTCACGACGGGCATCTTTGCCAGACGCTCGCGCGAATCGCCGGCTGCATAGTAGATGGCCTTCTGGCCCTCGGGCATGCCCTTGGCATACTCGGCCAGGGTAATCATCTTCTGCTCCTTAGCGGACCAGAACAGCAGCAGGTCGGCGAGCTCGTCGGCCTTCATGCCATAGCTCGAGTAGATGCCGTACTTAAGGCCACGGCCAAAGTTCTCAAAGAACTTCTCGTAAGCCTCGCGGTCGTTGTCGCGCATATCCTCAAGATCGGCGGTGATCTTCTTCTCAACGCGCTTGGCGATAGCCTTGAGCTGACGGTTCTGCTGCAGCGTCTCACGCGAAATGTTGAGCGTCACATCGGCAGAGTCCACGACGCCGTGCACAAAGTTGTAGTAGTCGGGCAGCAGGTCGTCGCACTTCTCCATGATCAGTACGTTGGAGCTGTAGAGCGACAGGCCCTTCTCGTAGTCCTTGCTGTACAGATCGAACGGCGCGCGGCCAGGGACAAACAGCAGGGCGTCGTACTCGAGCGTACCCTCGGCATGGAAGCTGATAGTGCGCGCGGGATCGTCAAAGTCGTGGAACGTGGACTTGTAGAACTCGTTGTAATCCTTCTGCTCGACGTCGGAGCTGCGCTTTTTCCAGATCGGCGTCATGGAGTTGATGGTCTCGAGCTCCTGGTAGTCCTCGTACTCGGGCTTGTAGTCGTCGCCGGCGTCCTCGGGCTTGGGTTTCTGGCGGCTCTTGCTCACCATCATTTGAATCGGGTAGCGCACATAGTTGCTGTACTGCTGAATCAGGCTCTTGAGGCCCCACTCGGTCAGGAAGCGATCGTAGGTCTCGGCCTCGCCGTCGGCGTCGAGCTTCTCGTTCTCGCGCAGCGTGAGGATGACATCGGTACCGTGCTCAGCACGCTCGCCATCCTCGATGGTGTAGCCCTCAAGACCGTCGGACTCCCAAACGTGGGCGGTATCCTCGCCATAAGCGCGGCTGACGACCTTCACGTGGCTGGCGACCATAAAGGCGGAGTAGAAACCCACGCCAAACTGACCGATGATGTCGACATCGGAGCCCTGTTGCTCGGCGTTCTCGGTCTTGAACTCCTCGGAGCCGGAATGGGCGATGGTGCCCAGGTTGCGCTCGAGCTCCTCGGCGGTCATGCCGATACCGTTATCCGAAATAGTGATGGTACGGGCATCTTTATCAAAGGAAACACGGATGGCCAGGTCGCCCTGGTCGAGCTTGACACTCGGATCCTGCAGGCTCTTAAAGTTGAGCTTGTCGACGGCATCGCTCGCGTTGGAGATAAGCTCGCGCAGGAAGATTTCCTTATTGGTGTAGATGGAGTTGATCATGAGGTCGAGCAGTTTTTTGCTCTCGGTCTTAAATTGACGCATGTGCAGTCCTTTCGCGCTACCCCCGTCCGCAAAAACGGCCCGGTTGCCCGAGCCGCATCGCAGACCTGCTATGTTCAGACTTAGATTTTATAACCCATTAGCGCGCATATATACATACGGAATCGAAAAA
Organism: uncultured Collinsella sp.; assembly: GCA_934617135.1. GTDB lineage: Bacteria > Actinomycetota > Coriobacteriia > Coriobacteriales > Coriobacteriaceae > Collinsella. The sequence continues at coordinate 3,495 of CAKTUC010000032.1, forward strand.
CTGTATGTTGCAATGCCCCATGCGCCAATTGCCGAGGAGTGTCCCCGAATGCCGGCAGAAAAGGAACGTCCCTATCTGCCGCCCAGCAGTTTGGCCATCCAGGCGTGGGGCTGGCCTTCGTCTTCGTAGTCCACCGGCGCGATCTGCGTGTAGCCGGCCTTGGCATAGAGCGGCAGCACGTACTCCTGTGCATGCAACTTTATGAGCTTGGCGCCAGCATCGCGTGCGGCAGCATTGCTGGCCTCGACGATCTTGCTCGCCAGACCGCGGCGGCGCATTGAGGATAGCACCGCAACGCGGCCCATAATGTATGTCTCCCCCGCCGCGACGCCTTCGTCCATATCGCACGCCGGCGACACCGGGGCCTCCGCGTCAGCCACACGCTCGAGTTCCTCGGGAAACACGCGCGAGCAGCCAGCGAGCTCGCCGTCAACGTAGAGCGTCACGTGGATGCAACTCGGAGCCTCGTCGATAGCGTCAAACTCGTTTTCGTAGCCCTGTTCGTCCATAAAAACGGCGCGGCGCACCAGCGCCGCGTCCTCAAAGCAACCCGTCTTAAGTTGGATATCCATAACGGCCCCTTCATTCGATGCGAACGTTGGGGAAAAATTTTAGCGGAAATGAGCTCCCACGCTAAACTTCGCGCGTGCTTTTGCCAGGCAATCGTAGTGGCCCACGTTGTGGGCATCGCTCGCGATATAGCTGTACAGGCCCTGCTTAAACAGGCGCTGCGCCGGCTTCTTTTCGCGACCGAACCGTCCACCTGCGATAAAGTCCGCCGAAGCCTGCAGTTTGCAGCCCAGGTCGACCAGGCGTTCAGCCACGCTCACATCTTCTTGAATCGCACGATAGCGCTCGGGATGGGCAATAATCACCTGGTAACCGCGACACTGCAAGTCGTAAATCGTGTTCTCGTATTCCTCAAAGTCATACGAATCAGCACGCGTCGAGAGCTCGAGCAAAAACTCGTTTGAGCCATCGAAATGCAGGCGATCGGCCCATTCGATGCCCAAATCCATGAGCTTGGCATGATTGACCTCAAAGCCCATCTGCAAATGCATATCGCCCGCATGCGCGCAAAGCAGTCGATAGGCCTCCCACATTTTTTCGAAGTCAAAATACGGGTCCCGGCAGTGCGGCGTACACACCATGTGCGTAACGCCGACGGCGCGGGCCGCCTCGAGCATCGCCAAGCTTTGCTCGAGGTTCGCCGCGCCGTCGTCAACACCGGGCAGGATATGGCAGTGGATGTCTCTCATATCGCCCTCTTATCTGCGTCGTTGCTATTTCTTAAAACGCTTCGCCTTCGCAGGGGTCCCCGTTGCAGCGGCACCGCCAACAGCAGGGTTAACTCCGGCAACAGCGTTGTTCTGACCCTTGTCCTCGCCATAGTAAGAGTAATAGTAGTCATGGCTCGAGGTCTCGCAGCAGTTCATGACCGTGCCAATCACGTTAACCTCGGCCTTGTTGAGCTGGTCGAAGGCGGCAAGGATCTCGTTGCGCTTGGCGAAGTCCTCACGGATAACGTAGATGGTGCCGTCGGTAATCGCGGCGACCTCGGCGGCATCGACAAAGGTGCCCACGGGCGGCGTATCGAAAATGACGTACTGGTACTTCTCCTCCAGCGCAGCAACCAGCTTGGCAAAGCGGCGCGAGGCGATAATGTCAGCCGGGTTGGGAATGCGCGGCTCGGCATCGAGGAAGAAGAAGTTGGGCTGACCGGTTTCGACGACAGCCTCGTCAATCGACATCTGGTCGGAAAGGACGGCGTACAGGCCGCCGGAATGACGGAGGCCCAGCAGGTTGGCAAGCGTACGGTGACGCATGTCGCACTCGACGAGAAGGACGCTCTTGCCACTGGTCGCAATGGCCTGAGCCAGGTTGACCGCAATGGTGGACTTGCCCTCGTTGGGGATGGAGGACGTCACGGTAATGGACTTGATCGGCGTATCGACACTCGCAAAGCGAATGTTTGCCAGCAGCGTCTTGGCTGCGTTGCTAAAGGCGAGGGTATCGCTGGTTTTCTTTTTACGGGCCATGAATTACTTACCGCCCTTCACAACGGGGAAACGACCGATAACGGGCACACCGAGCAGCTCGACGGCATCGTCAACGGAGCGGACGCGGGTATTGAGCATGTCGAGCAGCACGACAATCGCAACGGCGACGAACAGGCCGGCCAGAGCGGCGACCGCGATGTAGAGCTTGCGGTTGGGACCGCTGGGCTGGCTGGGGATCTTTGCCTTATCGATCACGTTGACGGCCTGGGCGGCGTCAACGTCCTGAGCCACGGTAGATACCGAGTTGGCAATGGCGTTGGCGACAGCGGCGGCACCGTCGGGGCTGGCGCCGGTCACGGACAGCGAAATGACACGAGTCGTGGTCTCGCTCGTAACGCTCACCTTGTAATCATCCAAGTTGGAAAGACCCAGCTCCTTAGCAGCACCGCTCTTGACGCTGTCGCTATCGAGCAGCGTCGCGATATCGTTGGAGAGCATCTGGCTCGCCGACAGGTCGTTGTAGTAGCTCGTCTGGCTACCATCGGTCTTGGCGAGAATGTACATGCTCGTCGTGGCGGTGTAGGTGTTGTCCATCATGGTGAAGGACACGACGCCCATCGCGATCGCGCAGACCACCGGGAGGGCGATGACCAGCTTAAGGTGCTTTTTAAGCAGCTGGAACAGTTCAAGAAGGGTCATGCAGCTTGCCTTTCATTTCCCTAATTCATATCGACAAAACTGCTCGTATGATATCGCATCTTTTTGCCAAGTCCGAACTCTATACATAAGATACAGCGCTTACACCATTGTTGCGCAACATTAACGCCGCACCGGCAGCCCCGATGCGGCGTAAAATTCACATGTTTGCAGTACTGCTACACGAACTGCTCGTCCTGTTGCACGGGAAACGTCACTGTGATGGTGGTCCCCACCCCCAGCTCGCTTGACAGATCGAGCGAGGCGTGATGATACAGAGCGGCATGCTTGACGATGGCCAGACCCAGACCCGTTCCACCGCGCGCTTTAGAACGGCTCTTGTCAACGCGATAGAAACGCTCGAATACCTTACCCTGCTCCTCGGGCGCAATACCAATACCCGTATCGGCAACCGACAGATACGGGTGCCCGTCGTCGTTGGTTCCGCACCGCAACGTCACCGTACCGCCGGGCCGGTTGTAGCGAATGGCGTTGCTCGCCAGGTTATAGATGAGCTCATCGATCAGACGCGATACGCCTTCGACGACCACAGGCTTGGTCTCATGGCCTATCGTCACATTTGCCTGGCGAGCGACCTGCTCAAGACGTTGCTCGACCGCGTAGATAGCACGCGAAAGCTCAATGGGCTCCGTGGAGCCAATGGGCACCGCCTCGCCATCGCTCGCACGCTCGGCCTCATCCAAGTTGGAAAGCGTGAGGATATCGTTGACGAGCGCCGCCAAACGGCCCGCCTCACGGTAGATGCGGCCGCCAAAGGTGCGCAGATCGTCCTCACCCTCGACCATGCCGTTCGCAATGAGCTCGGCATAGCCTGAGATTGCCGTAAGCGGGGTCTTGAGCTCATGGGTGATATTGGCCGTGAACTCGCGACGCATGCGGTCGTTGTCCGCCAGCACCGCCATCTGGCGCTTGAGCTCCTGGCGTTGCGACTCAATGCGCTCGAGCATGGGAACCATCTCGGCATAAGCATGCTCGTAGCTGCGGCGCGGATGGTCCAAATTGACCTCTTGCAGCGGCGCGATGATAGCACGGGATTCGCGGCGCGCAAGGAAAAACGAGAGCACCGCGCCCGCTGCCGCGATAAGCAGCATCGGCGCCACCAGCGAAAGCAAAATCGCCGCAACGCCGGGTTGAGCTTGCGCCAGACGAACAACCTGACCGTTATCAAGACGCACGGCGCGATACAACATGATCTCATCGAGCGTAGAACTTGCGCGCTCCGCGGAACCCGAGCCACTCTCAAAGGCCTCGATGACCTCGGGGCGATCGCCGTGATTGGGCAGCATTGAAGGCGATGCCTCGTTGTCGTAGGCAACCGATCCATCCTTGTTAATCAGCGTGATGCGCAAGTCCTCGCGATCGAGGCTACGCAAGAACGGGATGGGCTCCTGCTGCTCGTCGAGGGCGGCAGCAATGAGCTCAGTTTCCTGCGCCAGATTGGCACTCGTGGCATCCGCCAAGGTGTTTTGCACAAAGAATGCGCCCAGCACCGTAAACGCCACGATAACCGCCATAGCACAGACAAAAATCGTCGCAAACACGCGATGCGACAGCGTGCGTTTTCCCTGGGGGGCGAAGACCACGGGTTACTCCTCCGATACGGTGGCCGCGCTGCCGGCTTCTTCGGCATCGTCATCGGCCGAAGGCTCGGCCAGACGATAGCCCACGCCGCGCACGGTCTCTATGGCGCTCGCATGCTCGCCGAGCTTTTGGCGGAGCGTCTGCACATGTACGTCGACGGTGCGCGAACCGCCGTCGAAGTCCCAGCCCCATACGCTCTGCAGCAGCGACTCGCGGGTAAAGACCACGCCAGGTTTGCGCATGAGGTACTCGAGCAGGTCAAATTCGCGCAGCGTGAGCTTGAGCGGTTCACCGGCAACAGTCACTTCGCGGTGACTGGGCGAAAGTACGATATCGCCCACGCTGAGCACATCGCTCGCCTGCTTGACCATGCCGCCGCGGCGCAGCAGCGCACGGCAACGGCTGGCGAGCTCCATAAGCGAGAACGGCTTGGTCAGGTAATCGTCGGCACCGCCATCGAGCGCCATGACCTTGTCGAGCTCGGTGTCCTTGGCGGTGAGCATCATAATGGGCACCGTCGCCGTCAGGCGATCGGCACGTAGACGACGCATAATCGCCAAGCCGTCGGTATCGGGCAGCATGATGTCGAGCAGCACAGCATCGGGCACCCGTCGCGCCACGGCGGCCTTAAACTCGCCATCGCACGAAAAGCCCTCGGCCTCGATTCCCTGCTTGCGCAGTGCATAGACCGTCAAATCCCTGATGTTGTCATCGTCCTCGACGTAATAGATCATGTTGAACCCCTTTGCGGCCGGCATGACCGCATCTTAACCCTAAAGGCGCCTGCACTAGATAGTATCAGCCAAAACGGCCCGTCAAATAATCCGCCGTGCGCGGATCGGTCGGGTTTTTGAAGAGCTGAGCGGTGGGCGCATGCTCCACCAGCTCGCCCAGCAAAAAGAATGCGACCGAGTCGGAGATGCGCGCAGCCTGCTGCATGTTGTGCGTAACGACCACCAACGTGCAGGTCTCCTTGAGCTCGCAGGCCAGTTGCTCCACCACCAGCGTCGACACAGGGTCGAGCGCCGAGGTCGGCTCGTCCATCAACAGAATGTCGGGCTGAACGGCCAGCGCACGGGCGATGCAAAGGCGCTGCTGCTGGCCGCCCGAAAGACCCAAGCCCGATTCCTTGAGCTTGTCCTTGACCTCGTCCCACAGCGCGGCGCGGCGCAGGGAATCCTCGACCAGCTCATCGAGCACGGCGCGGTCGCGCACTCCCATGCCGCGGGGACCGTAGGCGACATTGTCGTAGATGCTCATGGGAAACGGATTGGGGCGCTGGAACACCATGCCCACGCGCTGGCGCAGGCGGCAGATGTCGTACTCACCCAGGATATTCTGACCGTCGAGCGCAATCCTGCCCTCAATGCGGCAGTCCTTGATGCCATCGTTCATGCGATTAAAGCAACGCAGCAGTGTTGACTTTCCGCAGCCCGAAGGGCCGATAAACGAGGTAATCTGCTTGTCGCGGATCTTGATGGACACGTCCTTGAGCGCATGATGGTCGCCATAGAACAGGTCGAGACCCTCAACATCTATGCGCGTCGGAGAGGCGGCGAGGTCCTCCACCGTGGGGCGAGTCGCATCCCCAACTTCGCGCTCGTGCGCGGCCTCGGCCTGCGCTTCCATGAGTTCCTCAAGCTCCATGGGCTCCATAGCCGCAGCAGCCGTCATACCGCATACCTCCACATCGATATCAATTCAGCAGTATCGATAGTAGAAATTGCGGCTCATACGCACGTGAGCGCATTGTCAGGTGTTTGTAAGGTCGCCTTCGCTACGCGGCGGGCAGCTCGATGGTAAACACCGTGTGCTCGGGCGTCGATTCGCACGCAATGGTGCCGCTGTGTGCCGCGACAATCTCCTTGGCAATGGCAAGCCCCAGCCCAGCGCCACCTCGATTGGTCGCGCGCGCCGCGTCCAAGCGATAGAACTTCTCAAAGATCACCTTGAGCTTTGCCTCGGGGATAGGATCACCCTGGTTGATAAAGCGCACCCGCACGCCGCCGTTGTCTTGGCGCCCGGCTTCAATCGTAATAACCGATCCTTCGTAACTATAGGCGATGGCGTTTTTCATAATGTTGTTGAACACGCGGGCCATCTTGTCGCCGTCCACGAGCACCGTCAGATCCTCGCAGATATCGACCTGGGCTTCCTTGTGCTGTTCGTTGAGGATGGGATAGAACTCGTCGGCCACCTGCGCCAGCAGCAATCCCAGGTCGACGTAGCCGCGGGTAAGCACGATGTCGTGAAAATCGAAGCGCGTGATGTCGAAGAACTCCTCGATGAGCGCGTCGAGCCGGTGAGCCTTGTCGAGCGCCACACCCGTAAAGCGCGCACGCTGCTCAACTGGCAGATCGGGAGCCTCCTGCAACAGCGAAAGATAGCCTACCACGCTGGCAAGCGGCGTGCGTAGGTCGTGCGCCAAGTAGGTGACCAAGTCATCCTTGCGATGTGACTCGTCGCGCAGGGCCTGCTGGACTTTGCGCTCGCAATCACGAACCTTGTTGAGCGCGCCCTCGACTTCTAGAAAATCGCCGTCGATGTTGTCCCACGCGTCGGGGTGATCGATCAGGCGATCCTGAATACGGGCGGCAAGCACGCGGTCGGCATGCTGCCCGCCCTGCTCAAAGCCCTGGTAATACAGAGCGCGGCCGCAAAAGAACAGGACGCACACGGCGAGCGCCAGCACAAAGCCGAGCATGTTAAACACAAAGGCGGCGTCAAAGAACGCAGGCTCGGCCATGCCGCCAAGCGCCATGGCTCCAATCGCCAATGTGATGGTCCATGCGGCGCCGCCGATCACCACGCAGCGGCGAACGATTTCGAATCGATCGATCAGCAAAAAGCCGATGAGTAGCACCGCCAAGATACCGACGATATTGTCGATACCGATCAACAACAGGCTCAGCAAAAAGAGCAGCACCGTCGCGAGCGCACGATTGTCGACGACCGCCCGTACATATTCAAAGAGTCGATCGGGCACCTCGAATGCCTGCCTATCGTCTTTTGTCATATCCATGTCCTCACAAACAAAGGCGTTATTCGATGATGTAGCCGACGCCCCAGACGTTTTTGATAAAGCGTGGCTTTTGGGCGTCGTCGCCGATCTTTTCGCGCAGGTGGCGGATATGCACCATCACTGTGTTGTTGGAGCCGGGCATAAAGTCCTCGTTCCACACCGCGCGGAACAGGTCCTCCACGGGCACTACGCTGCCGCGATGCTCGACCAGATACAGCAGGATGGAATACTCGATGGGCGTCAGGCGCACCGGCGCACCGTCCACCGTCACGGCACGGGCGTCGCGGTTGATCTCAAGGCCGTCGAGCTGGAGGGTCGGAGACTCGGTCGTCTGCGCGCGGCTACCGTAGCTGGTGTAGCGGCGCAGCTGGGCATGGACGCGCGCGATAAGCTCCAACGGGCGGAACGGCTTGACCACGTAATCGTCTGCGCCGAGCGAAAGGCCTTCGATCTTGTCCTGCTGGGCATCGCGCGCCGTCAGCATAATCACGGGATAGGTATGGCTGGCACGGATGGTACGCAGCAACTCAAAGCCGTCGATATCGGGCAGCATGACATCCAGCAGCGCCAGGTCAAACTCCTGCTCCAGGATCGCCTTGGCCGCATCGGCCCCGCTGTAGGCGATCTGGACGTCAAAGCCCTCTTTTGTAAGGTAGATACCAACCAGGTCGGCGATGGCCTTCTCGTCATCAACTACCAAAATGCGCTCGTTCATGCGTGCTCCTCTCGCGCTCCATTATGCCCGAGACGGCGCACGCCACACACAACAAGCGCGGGCGATTAAGTCGACCTTAAGCACCCATGCGCCCGTTCGAGCACAGATGCGGGCCGTGCACGCGCGCAACGATCGTCACCGCCGGTAAACGATATACTCTAGTGCTAGAAGAGACCATCCCGTCGAAAGCGAAATCCGTGAAGTCCCTCACCTCTTTTGCAAAGCGCTCTGTCCAGCTTGTCGCCGGCTTTGCCTGCGCCATCACCCTTGCCGCCGGCATGCCTACTGCTGCCGGCGCACAAGTGCTCACAACCGACAACGTTTGTGGCAAAACTGCCGATGCTCGTGGCATCACGGCAGAGAACCTGCCCGACATCGATGCCACCAACGCGATCGTCATGGGCAAGGACGGCACCGTCTATTACGCCCGTAGCGCCGACGAGCAGGTTAAGATCGCGTCGATTACCAAGGTCATGACCGCAATTTTGACCGTCGAGAACTGCAAAATGGACGAGAAGGTCACGGTGAGCAACGCTGCCGCCACCGTAGGCAACTCGACTGCCGGCCTGCTCGAAGGCGACGAGCTCACCGTGGAGCAGGCACTACGCGGCCTGATGATCCCCTCGGGCAACGACGCCGCCATCGTGCTTGCCGAGTACGTGGGCAAAAAGATCGACCCCAAGACCAAAGATGCCGAGGCAACCTTTGTGAAGGCCATGAACGAGCGCGCCAAAAAGCTCGGCTGCACCGGCACGGTCTTTGAGAACCCACACGGTCTGGACTTTGATGAGTGGGCCGGCGACATGCACTCGACCGCGCATGACGTGGCGCTGATGATGCAGGAGGCCATGAAAAACGACACGATTCGTGAAGTCGTGGCAAGCGAGGATTCTTGGATTGAGGTCACGGGCGCTGATGGCTCTGACCATTCGCACTCCATGGACACGCACAACGTTTTGCTCGGTCAGGACGGAAACATTGGCGGCAAGACCGGAACCACCGACGACGCGGGCTATTGCTTTACGAGCGCCTACAACCGCGACGGCGACGAGATCTACACCGTTATTTTGAACTCCACCACCACCGACCAGCGCTTTACCGATACCGCCACCCTTGCCAACTGGTACTACGGCCACAAGGTCACGGTCGCGATCGCCAACACGCAGGAGAAGACCGCCAACGGCAACCCGCTCATGGCGCGCATTAGCCAGACAGATTGGACGGACAAGACGATCGACGCCACACTTGCCGATCCCGCTGCGCAGGCAACAGTCTTTTCGCTTGCCGGAGAGGTGACCGAGAAGGTTACCTACGACGACCTTTCGGGCACGGTGCATGTGGGCGATAAGGTGGGCAGCGTTACGCTCAAGCAGGACGGCACCAAAATCGCCGTCATGGATTTGGTTGCCGACGAGGAAGGCTCGGGGCCGAACCCCATTGAGTGGCTGCTCGTAAAGCTCGACCGCCTAGGCCGTCGCATCGACAACCGCCCGCTCACAGCCGAGAGCGAGACCGTAGCCAAGGCACCCGAGGTATAGGGCCGGGGCAATATCACATCCAAACCAAATGAGGCGTCCAACAGGGCGCCTCTATTTTTGAAGGTTCGAATCCCCAGCTAACGTAGCTGATATTAAAAAAGGGCCCCAAATGGGACCCTTCTTTCAATTCATACTGGCGGAGAGCTGGGGATTCGAACCCCAGATGCCCTTTTGGGGCATACTCGCTTAGCAGGCGAGCACCTTC
>CAKTUC010000033.1 GCA_934617135.1 uncultured Collinsella sp.
CCCGCCCTCGCACGTTTTTTGAGCGCCTGACACGCTTTAACCCTGCGGAAACATTTTTCTGCGATAGTATCTGCGATATAGAACAGTCGAAACCCGCCCGAAAGAAAGGGGAGCGACATGAACCAGCAGAACATCGATTACGTACTCCGCTCTGTAGAGCAGCGTGACATCCGCTTTGTGCGTCTGTGGTTTGTCGACATTCTCGGTCGCCTCAAGAACTTTGCCATCAGCCCCGAGGACCTCGAGGTCGCTTTTGAGGAGGGCATTGGCTTTGACGGCTCGGCCATCGAGGGCTTTGCCACGCCCGAGGAAGCCGATATGCTGGCGTTTCCCGATGCCTCGACCTTCCAGATTCTGCCGTGGCGCCCGAGCCACAACGGCGTCGCCCGCGTGTTCTGCGACGTGTGCACTCCCGACCGCAAGCCTTTCGCCGGCGACCCGCGCGATGCCCTGCGCCGCATGTTCCACAAGGCCGAGAAGGCCGGCTACCTGCTCAACGTGGGCGCCGAGCTGGAGTATTACTATTTCCCCGACGAGCACACGCCCGAGCCGCTCGACAACGTGGGCTACTTTGACCTTTCGGTGAGCGACGCCGCCCGCGACCTGCGCCGCAACACGGTCCTTACGCTCGAGAAGATGTCCGTGCCCGTGGAGTACACCTTCCACGCCGCCGGCCGCTCGCAGCACGGCATGAGCCTGCGTCACGCCGAGGCCCTGAGCATGTCCGACGCCATCACCACGGCCAAGCTCATCATTAAGCAGCAGGCCTACGAGAGCGGCTGCCACGCCTCCTTTATGCCCAAGCCGCTGGCGGGCGAGGATGGCAGCGCCATGTTCCTGCACCAGTCGCTGTTCGATCACGACGGCAACAACGTCTTTTGGGGCGAGGACGACGAGAAGTACCATCTCTCCGACGTCGCCAAGCACTATATGGCCGGCATCTTGGCGCACGCGCGCGAGATCAGCGCCATCACCAACCCCACCGTCAACTCGTACAAGCGCATCACCACCGGCGGTGACTCCGTGCCGCAGTACGCCACGTGGGGCCTGCGCAACCGCGCGAGCATGGTCCGCATCCCGGTCTACAAGCCCGGCAAGCAGCTGTCCACGCGCATCGAGCTGCGCAGTCCCGATCCCATGGCCAACCCGTACCTGGTCAACACCGTTACGCTGGCTGCTGGTCTCGACGGTATCGAGCGCAAGCTGGAGCTTCCGCCCGAGGCCACGGCCGAGACGCTCAAGCTCACCGACCGTCAGATGCTCGAGGCCGGCTACGCGCCGCTGCCGCGCTCGCTCAAAGAAGCGCTCGACGTGTTTGAGGACTCGCAGTTTATGAAGGATGCCCTCGGCGAGCACATCCACAGTTTCTTCCTTAAAAAGAAGCGCGACGAGTGGCATAAGTTTGAGTCCACGATCACCCAGTGGGAGATCAAGCACTACCTGGCGAACTCCTAATCGCGCTGGCTTGTCCCAGTACGATTGAGCTCATATCTTTGGAGGCCGATATGTCCGAAAAGAGTGCCCTGTTCATGGCGCGCACGACGCGCTTCCACGAGTTTGCCCGCAGCCTGACGACCACCCTGGGTGTCGAGGTGAGCCTGGCCACCCCCGATTCGCCGACTGCGGCGCACGACTTTGACCTGCTGATCCTCGATTCCGACGGCATCCGCAGCGACCGCATCGATCAGATTGCCAAGTGGCTCGACGATCGCGGCGGCGTTCCCATGCTGGTGATCGTCGACGACGAGGCGCTCGGCACCCTGCGCCTGCCGAATCACGTGCATGCCGACTTCGTATGTCCCACGGCGACGCCCAACGAGCTCAAGGCTCGTGCGCAGCGCCTCATGGGCGAGGAGGAGACTGTCACTGCCGATGACGTGCTCAACATCGATAACCTCGAGATCAACCTGGCTACCTACCAGGTGACGCTCGACGATGAGCCCATCGACCTGACGCTGATGGAGTACTCGCTGCTGAGCTTTTTGGCAACGCACCCCAACCGCGCCTACAGCCGCGAAGTGCTGCTGCACCGCGTGTGGGGCTTTGAGTACTGCGGCGGTACGCGTACCGTCGACGTGCACATCCGACGCATCCGCTCCAAGGTGGGCCCGCAGATCGCGGCACACATCACCACCGTCCGCGGCGTTGGTTATCTGTTTAAGGACTAGCAAGTAAATAGAGGAATGTGAGGGTGCCGGAGATTTCTCCAGTACCCTTTTCTCGTTTAGGCGAAAAGAAGACCTTTCACCGATTTAAAGTGTGTCAGTAAAAACAATATCAAACATATAACGCCAACTAGCGAATATCATTTAGTTACCGTATCTCCCTACTACACGGATGGAGGAAGAAATGCGTTATTCGAGAAAGGTGATTGTCGGATTCATAGTGTTGCTTGCCGCCCTGATGTCTCCAAGGTTGGTTTTTGGAGACGACGACTTGGTCCGTGTCACACCGCAAATAGCTGTGGAGCAAGCGCAGGCTTTCTTTGATGATGTATCGGATGAACCGGTGACCGCTTGTGACCCAGTAAAAATGGTAAATTCCGATGGAGATTCAATCGGGTATATCGTTCGTGCGAAGCGGGATGACGTTAACTATGGCTACGTCGTATTTGATTCAGAGCGATCTTGGTGGATCAGCGAATACTGCTTGGCTCCGAACGCTCTTTTACCTATCGAGAGTGCAAGCGAAGAAATTGCACTCCTCGCATCCTCGGATAACGTCGTTGCGTTAAAGATTGACGAGCTAACTGTTGGCGTTGCCGACTTAGATAAAAACATTGTTTTAGACGCAAGTGGAAAAAAAGTACCAAATAAATTGTCCTCGGGAGGCAATCGCAGCGGATCGCCGGAACATTTCGAAGACGTTTTTGTATCTGCCAAGGATTTGTATAAACAGGGATATGTCGTTGATGCGAGCAAAACGGTTTCGGGAATAATAACGCCAACGCAAACAGAAGTTATCAAAGAAACGGGGACTTATGCTTGCGCTGTTTCGGCAATGTTTGCAGTTAGCAGTCACTATGTGACTTTGAACCGCCTTAAATTGTCCGATTTATACTCGGAGCTTTGGAGGCTGTCGGGGACATGGGAAGAAGAAGAAAAGAAATATGATCAAGCGACTGGTCTGTACTTTAATCAAGGCAAGACTTCTCCTGACAAACCCGCTCCGGCCTTAAAGGAGTTTTGTGCAAGACGAGGCAAGGAGCTTGAGACGTCATTCGTTTGGTATCCGTCATGGGATTCCTTTAGGGTGAATACCGACTCGGGGAATCTGAGTATTTTCTCTGGAAGGCTCCGGTCAAATGGCAGCGGGCACGCAATGGCAGTTGTGGGCTACGTGGCAATGCATAACACATACTCGAATGCCAAGAAGTACCTGCTTGTTGTTTGGAATGGATGGACAAACCAGCTACAGTTTCTTCCATATGACGTATCAATTTACACGTCTCACGATGGCACATATTGCAAGGGTTGATTGTACTCGTGAACGGCGACAAGTTCATTCGAAGGGCAATGCTCCTATTGGTGCTTTCCTTTGCTTTGCTCACCGCAGCGAGCTTCTTTCTGTTAAGGGCGACTAATGGGGGAGAAAACGACACGGTTGTTGCAGTCGAGGTGCGCGCTCTATCGGATGTTCATAACGGGCAATTTGAGGCGCTTATGCCAAGTGGTTGCCGTAAGAGAATCGATATGCGCCGTAAGTCAAGTTCCGGATATGTCTCAGGGTTGAAAGCAGGTGATAAATGGATTCTAGTTTTTGTGGAAGATAAGGAACTTGACGGGACTGTTCTGTATCCCCATTCAGCTGAGAAAGTCAAATCAAGTAGACAGGGGGAATGAAGAATGATTGATAGAAAGCAGTTCTTAGGTCTGATGGCGGGGGCTCCTATTTTGATGCGAGCCGGGATGGCAGAAGCCGTGGAGTTGCCGGACGCTCAGAAGCGATTGACGCTCGTGGTCGACACGGTGGTCAGAGATGAAAATGGCAATGAAAAAACGCGAACAAGAAGCAGAGAGACTATTTTCACGCCAGAGAGCAAAACTGTGTCTGCCGACGCTATGGCCGGTGATGTCATAACAATCCAGAGGGAATCAGATGAAACGTTGCCGCTGCTTGCCAAGATTGAGCTCACAGTCGCTTATTATAACGATAAAACAGAAATTGAGATTCGTTCCGGAAAGTACTCGATAGTCCAAATCGATCCGCTTGTGATGTATGCAAACGCTTGGTACGCGCTCATGCAGAAGGATAAATACGTGATGAATAACTTCACGGAAAGCGAAGCATCATATGAAACGGGGTGGGGGCCAACGCCATACGACGCGGAGAAAGATAAGTGGACGTGCGGATCAGGCATGGGCGCGACGATTACGGACTTCATTAACGATTCAACATATAGCTTTGCTATCGACTGTTATATCGAATAGACATGACGGCATAGAACGAATTGGCCTATAAGCATGTCATTACTTAAGCAAAGCTGAAATCTTGGCATCTAGTGCTCGGGACTGCCCAGCTTGGGGTACAACTCAACGTGAACAATGATGGCCCGCCACATGTTTGGCGGGCCTTTGGTTATTTGACGAAAGGATCGCAGCTATGAGCGAGTACGATTCCCAGCGTCCCCAGGATGCGGGCAACGCCGGCGAGACCCAGCAGCAGCCGCGCGTGCAGGTGGAGTCGACGCCTGCCAGTGGAAACAACATTCCCTATGTGCAGGCCTACGACACGCAGACCGGCCAGCCGCTGGGTGGCCAGCAGGTCGTGAACAAGCACACGGTGGTCAAGACCAAGACCAAAAAGTTGCCGATCTTCATTACGGCGCTCGCCGGTTGTGCCTGCGGAGCCCTGCTGGTCATCGCGCTTATCATGAGCGGCACGCTCGATATCGGCGGCGGCAAGAATGCCGTGACGGCGGGCGCTTCGGGCTCGTCGGCGCAAAAGATCACCATCGACTCCGAGGACACCACGCTGGCCGAGGCCGTTTCCGCCAAGGCGCTGCCCTCCGTAGTTTCCATCACCGCCACTTCGAGTGGCAGCCAGGGCAACACGCTTTCGCAGTCCGCTGACGAGTCGGACAGCTCGGGCAGCGTCGGCTCGGGCGTGGTGCTCGATACCGAGGGCCATATCCTCACCAACAACCACGTGGTCGACGGTTACGACCAGTACGTGGTGACCATGGACGACGGCACCACCTACGAGGCTGAGTTCGTGGGCAACGATGCCTCGAGTGACCTCGCCGTCATTAAGCTCAAGGACGCCGACTCTTCCAAGCTTACCCCGATCGAGATCGGCGACTCCTCCAAGCTCAACGTGGGCGAGTGGGTCATGGCGATCGGCTCACCGTTCGGCAATGAGCAGTCCGTCTCCACCGGTATCGTGTCGGCGCTCTATCGCTCCACGGCCATGAGCTCTACCAGCGGCAACACCATTTATGCCAACATGATCCAGACCGATGCCGCCATCAACCCGGGCAACTCCGGCGGTGCGCTCGTCAACGACAACGGCGAGCTCGTGGGTATCAACTCACTCATCGAGAGCTACTCGGGTTCCAGCTCGGGCGTTGGCTTTGCCATTCCGGTCAACTATGCCAAGAACATCGCCGACCAGATCATCGACGGCAAGACGCCGGTTCATCCGTACCTGGGCGCCACGCTCTCGAGCGTCAACGCGCTCAACGCCCGCACCAACAAGCTGAGCACCGATAGCGGTGCGTACGTGGCGAGCGTTGTCGAGGACGGCCCTGCTGCTAAGGCCGGCATCCAAGAGGGTGACGTCATCACCAAGCTGGGCGACGACGAGATTACGAGTGCCGACGGCCTGATCATCGCGCTGCGCAGCCACGAGGTGGGCGAGAAGGTCGAGATCACGCTCATGCGCGGCAAGGAGGAGAAGAAGGTCACCGTCGAGCTGGGTTCCGACGAGGAGCTGCAAAACCAGCAGCAGGACGACAGCTCGACTGACACCGGCAACGGCGGCATCACCGACGAGCAGCTGCGTCAGTACCTGGAGGAGCTGCTGGGCCAGCAGGGCCAGGGCCAGGGTCAGGGCTACGGCCAGGGATTCTAGCGAGCCGTTTCACACACATCGAAGCCAGAGGGGCTGCCCCGCCATGTGCAGGACAGCCCCTCTTTTTAAAATGATCCCTCGGGGACGGAGGAAAACGGATCACTTTGAGCTGGCGAGGAGCTCGGTTCGGAATGGTCTGGACAGTTAGTTCAGATAAGTATAAATCTGGGGCGGTTTGGGATGCGTTTTGAGCTGTTTTGGGGTGGGGATGGGGCTCTGATGGGCGCTCGGAAGGAGAAATAAGCCGATCGTGCCGCTCCAGGATGACCAAATGGGGTGAAATGGCGCCATTTGAGCTCGATTCGGTTCGCAGATTTATACGTATCTGAACTAACTGTCCACCCCGGTTTGCCGGCTGCCGATTCGGTGCGGTTTGAAAGGGCTATTCGGCCCCGTCGTGACCGGTGGTACTCTTGTATCCGTTTGAAATCGAGCGAAGGAGTGCCGCTATGGAGCAATCGAGCCTGTTTGGTGACGGCGTGGACATCGATACCGAAACGCCCGCGAGCGCGGATGCCGCTGCACCGACCGATGCCCGCGCCAAGGCGGCGGCGCGCGCGGCCGAGCTTCGCCATGAGCTCGACTACCATGCCTACCGCTACTACATGCTCGATGCGCCCGAGATCACGGATGCCGCTTTCGACAAAATGCTCGTTGAGCTGCAGGAAATCGAGGCTACCTACCCTGACCTTGTGACGCCCGACAGCTATACCCAGCGCGTGGGCGGCTACGTGAGCGAGCAATTTACGCCGGTCACGCACATGGCGCGTATGTATTCCATGGACGACGCCATGGATCTTGATGAGCTTGACGCGTGGCTCCAGCGCACCGA
This sequence comes from uncultured Collinsella sp., assembly GCA_934617135.1. Classification (GTDB taxonomy): domain Bacteria; phylum Actinomycetota; class Coriobacteriia; order Coriobacteriales; family Coriobacteriaceae; genus Collinsella. The sequence continues at coordinate 6,905 of CAKTUC010000033.1, forward strand.
GGATGCACTCGGCGCCGGCAGCGTCACCTATACCTGCGAGCTCAAGATCGATGGCCTGGGCGTGGCGCTTGCCTACCAGAACGGCACCTTCGTGCGCGCGGCTACGCGCGGCGACGGCACCACGGGCGAGGATGTGTCGCTCAACGTGCGCACCATCAAGGACGTGCCCATGCACCTGTCCGAGCCGGCGCTCGCCCACATGGGCGCCGATCGCGAGCGTACCATCGAGGTGCGCGGCGAGGTCTACATGCCCAAGGGCAGCTTTGTGCGCCTGAACGATGAGGCCGATGCCGAGGGCCGCGATCCCTTCGCCAACCCGCGCAACGCCGCCGCCGGATCCTTGCGTCAGAAGGATCCTAAGGTCACGGCGCGCCGCGACCTCGCCACCTTTATCTACGCCATCGCCGATACCGACCCGTTGCACGTCCATAGCCAGCGCGAGTTTCTCGACTGGCTGCGTAGTGCCGGATTTAGTGTCAATCCCAACGTGGCCCGCTGCGCCACGCCGGCTGAGGTCCACGAGTTCTGCGCCCAGGCGCTCGAGCATCGTGGCGACCTGGACTATGACATCGACGGCGTGGTCGTAAAGGTCGACAGCTTCCAGCAGCAGATTGACTTGGGCTTTACCGCCCGCGCGCCGCGCTGGGCCATCGCCTTTAAGTTCCCGCCCGAGGAAAAGCAGACCATCCTGCGTGAGATTCGCATCCAGGTGGGTCGCACCGGCGTGCTTACACCGGTCGCCGAGTTCGACCCGGTGACGGTCGCCGGTTCCACCATCGCGCGCGCCACGCTGCACAATATCGACGAAATCCGCCGCAAAAACGTGCGCGAGGGCGACACCATCATCGTGCACAAGGCGGGCGACGTGATTCCCGAGGTCGTGGGTCCGGTGCTCGACAAGCGTCCGGCCGATTCGGTCGACTGGCAGATGCCCGAGGTCTGCCCCGTATGTGGCAGCCCCGTGGTGCACGAGGATGGCGAGGTCGCCTACCGCTGCGTGTCCATCGACTGCCCCGCGCAGCTCAAGGAGCGCCTGCTCCACTGGGTGAGCCGCGGCTGCATGGACGTCGACGGCCTGGGCGACGAGATCGTCGACAAGATGATCGCCGCCGGCCTGATCCATGACGTTGCAGACTTCTACCAGCTCACAGTCGACGATATCGCCGGCCTGGACACAGGCCGCGTGTATGCGAGCTCCAACAGCAAAAAGGGCGTTAAGAAGGGCGATCCCATTCCAGTTGGTCTTAAGACGGCCGAGAAGATTATCGCCGAGCTCAACAAGTCCAAGATCCAGCCGCTTGGTCGCGTGCTGTTTGCCCTGGGTATCCGCCATGTGGGCAAGAGCGTGGGTGAGGTTATCGCCGAGCGATTCCTGTCGATTGACAAGCTTATCCTGGCGAGTGAGGAAGACATCGCCGAGTGCGAGGGTATCGGTCCCAAGATCGCGGCGAGCGTTAAGCAGTTCCTGGCTGTGCCCGAGAACCTTGCCGTGCTGGAGCGCTTGCGTCAGGCAGGGTTGTCGCTCGAGGTTGACTTGGGCGCCGCCCATGCGCAAGCCGCGGCTGATGCCGGCGTAGCGGGCGAGCTCGCCGATGCGCAGCCGCTCGCGGGTCTGACGTTTGTCCTGACCGGCACGCTCGTAAACCGCACGCGCGACGAGGCGGGCGCTGCGCTCAAGGTGCTCGGCGCTAAGGTTTCGGGCAGCGTGTCGAAGAAGACGAACTACCTGGTCGCCGGTCCCAAGGCGGGCTCCAAGCTCACCAAGGCCGAGCAGCTGGGCGTGCCCGTGCTGGACGAGGACGCACTCGAGAAGATCCTCGCTACCGGTGAGGTGCCCCAGGTTTAAGGCGTTGATAGGCAAATAGAAGAACCGCCCGGAAAGTTTGACGCTTTCCGGGCGGTTCTTATTTGGATGTGATAACAGGTACTGTGATCTGCGTCACGTAGGTCGCCGGGTCGTCGCTGATAATGTCGTCGATGAGGGCGATCTCGCGCGAGGGGCCGGCGGGGGCCAGGTTGTGCTCGTGCATGTAATCGAGTAGGCGCTCGTAGTGCGGGGCCGCCTGCCCGTGCGTGCCACGAAAGCTGACGGTTAGGCACCGCGCGGCGGGCCGAACCTCGACGTCTCCCAGGTAGTCATCCGTGTCATCGAGCAGCAGAAAGACCTCGTCGTAGCCATCAAAGTCACCGGTGGCAATGCGCTCGGCCGCGATGCCCACACCCAGATTGCCAAGGAAGACGAAGGTCTCGTGCTGTCCTTTTTGCAGCTGGCGAATCTGCCACTCCAGCGCATAGGCATCGGTGGGGTTGACGCGTTCGCGCAGCACGGCGCAACGAAGTTCGGGCGCGTTGACCTCGTAGATGGTATCGAGCTCAGCATCCAATGCGCCTCGCAACAAGGCAAGCCGGTTGTCGATCTTGCGCGAGACGCGTTCCAGCTCACGGCGTTTACGTTCGATAAGCTCCTGCTGCTGGGCGAGTTGGCGCTGCATGAGGTCCACGTCGCGCGTGGTCACAAATTCGCGAATCTGAGCCAACGGCAAATCGAGAACGCGCAGGTGGCTGATGGTGTTGAGGGTAGAAAGCTGCCGCGCACCGTAGTAACGGTAGCCACTTGCCGCATCGACATACGCCGGCTCCAGCAAGCCCATCTGCTCGTAGTGCCGCAGCGTGCCAACGCTCAGGTTAAACAGGCGCGCGACCTCGCCAATGCGGAGCAGGCCCTCGGTATGTTCGCTGGACGTGTCGGTCACGGGATTGCTCCTTTCCTCAGAAGGCAGGGCGGGGTTGCCAGGCTTGCGTTGCCTCGCTACTCCACCAACTTGTCAAAAGCACCGCGGCGGTTGAGCACCGTAAACGCCACCACGCAAATGACTGCCGATAGAATCGACCCGCACGGCGAGGCGATGCCCATGGGAAACAGCGTGTCGGAATAAGCGTTCGATAGCAGCCATGCGCCCGGCACGCGAATGAGCGCCACGGCCAGCACGTTGTGTGCAAAGCCGATATAGCTCTTGCCGTACGCAGCGAAAAAGCCGCTAAAGCAAATATGGATGCCGGCGAAGATCGCGTCGAAAATATAGCTGCGCATATAGCCGGTGCCGGCTGCGACCACCGCGGCGTCCTTGGCAAAAAAGCCGAGAAACGCCGGTGCCACCAACCACATGAGCGCCGTGATCAGGCAGCCGTACACTACCGAGATGGTCATGGCGTCCTTGAGCACCTGACGCGCGCGGTTGCCCTTGCCCGCACCGGCGTTTTGCGCCGTGAGCGCGCTGACGGTGGCGCCCATGGAGCTCGGCACAATGAACAAAAAGCTGATCATCTTCTCGACCAGGCCCACGGCGGCGGCGTCGACCAGCCCGCGGTGGTTGGCGATAACGGTGATGAACATAAACGCCACCTGGATGCAGCCGTCCTGCACGGCCACGGGTACGCCAATCTTAAGGATACTGCCGAGCACCTCGGGCTGCGGGCGCAAGTCGCTGCGCTTGACGCGGATGTTCGTACGGCGGCTCTTGAGCCATACGAGTGCGAGGGCAACGCTTGCCGTCTGCGCGATCACCGTGCCGAGTGCCGCGCCCACGGGGCCGAGTCCCATGTGGCCAATGAACAGAAAGTCGAGCGCGATGTTGATGGCGCACGCCACGCCGATCACATACATGGGCGAGCGCGAATCGCCCAGGCCGCGAAAGATGGCCGAGAGGATGTTGTATGCGGCGATGCACGGAATGCCGATAAAGCAGATGCGCAGGTAGGCGGCAGTGCCCTCGACGGCTTCGGCAGGCGTACCGATGAGCGCCACGATTTGCGGGCACAGCGCGAGCAAGAGTGCGGCCAACACTACCGAGACGCCCATAAAGAGCGTGATGGTATTGCCGATGGCGGCCTCGGCGCGATCGAAGCGGCGCGAGCCCACGGCGTGGCCGACGATGACGGTTGTTCCCATGGCCAGGCCCACGAGCGTCACGGTAATGATATAGAGCGTCTGCGCGCCATTGCCCACGGCGGTGATGCCGGCGGCGCCGCTAAACTGCCCGATAAAGTACAGGTCGGCCATGCCGTAGAGCATCTGCAAAAAGTACGAGAGCATATAGGGCAGGGCGAAGACCGCGATGGTCTTGAGGACGTTGCCGCGTGTGAGGTCGTGTTCCATGGGCAGGGCACTTTCTGGCTTGGTTCGTTTGCGTACCAGTGTAGTGAAAACCCTACAACGATTGTAGAGTCAAGGTTTATGTTGGCGGTGGGGCGAAAATAATCGCGCCTTCAATCATTTCCATTTGAATACGGTTGCGCGCCGCGCGGAGTTGGCGCCAACGCTAGCCTTGCAGAAATCGATTTCGCATCACTTGACACCGTCGCTCGGCGCGTAATAATACGTGCGTTTGCGAACAACGTTTGATGGGGGATGAATCTGCGTGCGCAATCTCAAAATCTTGTTTTCCTATTTGGGGGCATACCGTCACGATGCCATTCTCGGCGTGATGTTCGTCTCGGTCGAGACTGCGCTCGAGCTGTTTATCCCGGTCATCATGGCCAACATCATCGACGTGGGCGTGCCCACGGGTGACGTCAACTACATGCTGCTGCAGGGCGCATGCATGCTGGCGTGCGCGGCGTTTTCGCTGGTACTGGGTCTGGGGTATGCCCGCACATCCGCTCGCGTGGCCTCGGGCCTGGGCGCCAACCTGCGCGAGGCCGAGTATCGCAAGATCCAGACGCTCGCCTTTGGCAACCTGGACAACTACGATGCCAGCTCGCTTGTCACCCGCATGACCACCGATATCACCGTCATCCAAAACGCCATCGGCAACGGCTTCCGTCCCATGGTGCGCGGACCGGTGACGCTCATCGTCGGTCTGGTCTATGCCCTGGTGCTGTCGCGCCCGCTTGCCATGGTCTTCGCGATTATCCTGCCCGTGCTGGCGATCGTGCTGGGCGTTATCACCTACCGTGTGAGCCCGCTCTACCGCCAGCTGCAGACCTCGATGGACCACCTCAACGGCGTGGTGCAGGAGGACCTCACCGCCGTGCGCGCCGTCAAGGCGTACGTGCGCGCCGAGCACGAGGAGGCCAAGTTCGACACCGTCAATACCGAGCTCGCGCGCACGGCGACGAAGACTTTCGGCAACGCCGTACTCAACCTGCCGGTGTTTCAGCTGTCGATGTACGTGGCCGCCATCTCCATCCTGTGGATCGGCGGACGCATGATTATCGCCGGTGAGCTGGGCGTGGGCTCGCTCACGGGCTTTATGAGCTACGTGCTGCTGATCATGAACTCGCTCATGATGATTTCCAACGTGTTTTTGCTGCTCACGCGCGCGCTCGCCAGCGTGGAGCGCATCTCGCGGGTGATTGACGAGCAATCGCTCATCCAAGCTCCCGCGGCAGACGTGGCCGTGCGCGAGGTCGCCGACGGAAGCGTAGAGTTCCGCGACGTGTCGTTTAAGTACCGTGCAGATGCTGCCGAGGACGTGCTCGAGCATATCGACCTTCGCATCGAGCCGGGTTCCACGGTGGGCGTGCTTGGCGGCACGGGCTCGGGCAAGAGCTCGCTCGTGCAGCTCATCGCGCGCCTGTACGACGCGACCGAGGGCGCCGTGCTCGTGGGTGGGCGTGACGTGCGCGACTACGACCTGGTTGCCCTGCGCGACGCCGTGGGCATTGTGCTGCAAAAGAACGTGCTGTTTACGGGCACCGTGCGCGAGAACCTGCAGTGGGGCGCGCCCGATGCCACTGACGAGGAACTGCTTCGTGCCTGCCGTGCGGCGTGCGTGGACGAGTTTCTGGACCGCATCGGCGGGCTCGACGGCGAGTTGGGCCAGGGCGGAGCCGGTGTTTCGGGCGGACAGAAGCAGCGCCTGTGCATTGCGCGCACGCTGCTCAAGCATCCGCGCGTGCTCATTTTTGACGACTCCACCAGCGCGGTCGATATGGCGACCGACGCCAAGATTCGCGAGCACATCGCGCAGATTCCCGACACGACCGTGATCATCATCGCCCAGCGCATCGCGAGCGTGATGGATGCAGATCGCATTGTGGTGCTGGACGACGGCCGTGTCCATGGCGTGGGCACGCACGAAGAGCTGCTGGCGGGTGACAACATCTACCAGGAGATTTACGCCTCGCAGATGGAGTTCGC
>CAKTUC010000034.1 GCA_934617135.1 uncultured Collinsella sp.
TGCACATTAGAACCGTATATAGTCGAAAGTATACCCCGAGCGAGCGCAAACGACCGAATTCGGGCCATCTTAACGCCGCGCGCGGACACGGATATAGCCTAATCTCCATATCGGACTAAAATCATGGCATCAAACGACCTTCTCATGCGAGGATTCTATGACGGCAAGCGACGCGACCGCGACAATTAAAAAGGGGATACCGGAGCCCGGTTTCGATAAAACGGCTCAGCGCATCCTCAACCTTTTCTTTGTGCTCAACAGCTCTCCCGAACCGCTGACGACCGAGCAAATTGTCTTGGATTCCGATTTGGGATACGACTCGGGCAATATCGACTCAGACAAGCGCAAGTTTCGCCGCGATCGCGACAAGCTGCTCGAACGCGGCATCGCCATCAGGGAGGTTCGTGCTGTCGGAGCGCAAGAAACCGAGGAAAGCGCGTGGACGATCGACCGCGAGCACACGTTTGCCGCGGGCGGTCTCATCACCGCAGACGATGCCGATATCCTGCTCAACGCCATCGACCAGACCCTTGCGGCAGGCTCATCCACCTTTGCCGCGCCGCTTGCCGACATTCGCTCCAAGATCGCCTATCTCATCGGCATGTCGACGACAGGCGAGGCACCGATTCGCCGCTCTCCCACCGTCGATGCGGTATGGAGCGCCTTTGCCGAGCGTTGCGCGCTGCGCTTTTTGTACCAAAACGGACGCGGCGAACAACGCGAGCGGACCGTTTGCGTCTACGGCATGTTCGAGCGCGAGGGCACGTCATATTTCTGCGGCCTCGACAACGCCACCGACAGCATCAGGACATTCCGCTGCGACCGTATCGTCCGTGCCTGGAGACCTTCGAAGGCCTACACCATTCCCGCGGATTTCAACCTCAACGACTACCTGTTCTTTGAGTTCGATTTTGCCGACCGCCCGCCCGTTGCGGCTACGTTCTCGTTCGCGCGCGAGGCGCAGACCGATATGATCAGCGGTCTCACGCGCGGGCGCGGCGAGCTCGCGCACACCGAAGCAGGATGGACCTGGACCGTTAACGTACGCGACCTTGATGCGGCCGCCTCGTTTTGCATGGCCCATGCCGCGGACGGCATGAGGCCCGTCGCCCCCGATTCGCTCAAACAGGCGTGGAACCGCCTCATCGAAAGGACGGTGCACGAGCATGCCCGTGCGTAAACTCACCAGCGAGCAAAGACTCTCGCGCGCCATCGACGTCATGGAGGCCCTCTACGCCGCCGGCGAGAATGGCATGGCACGAGATGAGCTTTGCAGCCGCTTTGACATCACAGAAGCATCGCTCGACGAGATTCTCGAAATCGTCTCGTCACTTGCGGACCGAGAATCGGGTGCACGTATTATCTGCGAACGTCGCGGCGAGCGCGTGGTCCTCACCGGTGATGCGGGGCGCGTGCTACCGCTGCGCCTGAGTGCCGCCGAGGGCGCCGTGCTCAACCATGAACTTGAATCCTTGGGAATCGAGCCCCAGACGGCGGCTCGGATACGCCGAGCTCTTCTTCCCGAAGAGCTCGGCTTCAACCAGCGCGTCTTTGACACCGTCGCCCACGGATCGCACTGGCAGCAGCTGAACTGCGCCATTCAGGACGGCGTTCGCTGCCGCATCTCGTATCGCTCGATGGATGATGCACAGGCGCGCGAGCGCTTGATCGACCCCCTGCGCATTACGACAAACGGCGACCAAACATATCTGATCGCCTGGGATGTCGCGATCGACGAACAGCGCACCTATCGTATGGATAAAATCGAGGACCTCGTCTTGACCGACGACTCCGTCGTGCGCCACGCACCGGAATCCGTGTCCCTCCACGACTCCCTCGCCCAGGCGGAGCGGAGCGCGAGGCTTCTCATGCCGCGCGCCTTGGCGGAGCGCCTAGATTGGCCCGGCATTATGTCGATTGAACCCAATGGGGCGGTCAGCGCAACGGTGAGCGTGCGCTACGGCTCCGAGCGTTGGCTGCTAAGTCAGGTAATCGCAGCGGGCGGGGCCATCCGCATCTTGGATGACCCCGCTCTGTCAGAGCGTCTGTGCGATATGGCAAAATCCCTCGTCCGCCCTCTTTAGCGGCGACGCTCGTGCGCTTGGCGCCACAACTGCAGATAGTGACCGATCTGCGCTGATTCGATGCGCTGATAGGAGCTCGTGGGCAGCGACGTTAAGAATTTCTTGCCGTAGCCCTTCGTCACCAGGCGCGGATCGGCCAAGATGAGCACGCCGCAATCGGTCGATGAGCGGATGAGACGTCCGGCGGCCTGTTTGACCTCAAGCACCGCCTCGGGTAGCGAATAGCGCGCCCAGGCTCGGTCCTCACGCAGGTTACGCTCGCACGAGAGCGGGTCCGTAGGGCTCGAGAACGGCAGCTTGGGGATGATGACGCAGCGCAGCGTCTCACCGCTGGCGTCAAAACCCTCCCAAAAGGCCTTGAGCGCAAAGAGCGACGAGGCCGGCTCGTTGATAAAGCGATCGCGCAGACGACGGGGAGACGAGTTGCGCTGCTGACAGTTGAGCTCCAGACCCGCACGGGCCATCATAGGCTCGACGCGGGTATACAGGTCCTCCATGTCGCGCCTGTTGGTGAACAGCGTGAGCACCGAGCCGCCCATGGCAAGATGAGCGTCGACCAGCACACGCTCGAGCGCCGAAAGATAGCCTTCGCGGTCGCGCGGATCGGGAATATCCCCAGCCACGACCACGGCCATATTCGAATCGAAGTCGTAGCTCGAATCCAAGTGCAGCGACGATGATGTCGAGGCACCGATGCGATCGAGGCCGACGGCGTGGTTAAAGTGCTCAAAGCTCTTGGAAACCGTCATGGTCGCCGAGGCGAAGATAGCCGTGTGGACCTCGGGCAGCCACTCGGTTGCCAGGGCTTCGCCAATGTCGATGCGCTCGGCGGTCATCGACTCTCCACCGGCGCGCAGTCTGCGATTGACTTGCAGCGAATACACGTAGTGTTCGTCGGTACCGTCAATGATGAGTTTGAGGTTCTCGGCAAGCTCGTGCAGACGGCGCGAGATATCACCCAGGTCGACAACGACCTCGGGCTTGTCGGCGGCAACGGCCTGCACCAACGCGTCTACGCTCTTGTCTGCCTGCTCCAGCGCGTCGATAGCGGCATGGGCCGACTGCAAAAAGTCGTGCCAATCGTCTGACTCGCGCAGCTCGGGGCCAATCCACAGATTGGCATTGTCGTAACCCCCGCGGGCGCGGCGGCCGAGCTCACGAACACCGTCAAACACATCGGCGATCACCATGCTCGCACGCGCAACCGTCGACGTCGCCTTGGCGGTAAGACCCAGGTAGAGCGTAGAGCCCTCCGAGGTTGCCAAATCGCGGGAAACCTGGCTCAGCGCACCGGTGCTCGAGCCGCCCAGGCGCTCAAACAGAACGCGCGATTCATCCGCCGACACTACGCGCGCCCATTGACGGCGTGCCTCGCGCTCGATGGAATGGGCCTCATCGATCACCCAGTGACGAATCGGGGGCAAGATTCTGCCCTCGGCCGCAACATTGCGGAACAGCAGGGAATGGTTGGTGACCACCACATCGGCATGCGCCGCGCGACGGCGGGCGCCGTGGACCAGGCATTTATCGGGGAAAAACGGACAGAGACGACGGGCGCACTCGCGCGACGCCGTCGTAAAGTCGGGACGGTTGACGCTGCGCCAGCGAATGCCGAGCGAGTCGAGGTCGCCATCGGCCGACTGACACACGTACGCCATGATGACCGCGACTGCCGTAAGCGTGTCGGCAGGATCACGCTTAGTCGTAATTTCGACTTGGCCGCGGCTCATGCGCTCAAGCTTGCGCAAGCATGGATAGTGGTCATAGCCTTTGAGGGCACAAAACGATAGGCCTCCGTCCAGCTGCTCGGCAAGTTTGGGCAGCTCGTGATACATGAGCTGGTCGGCAAGATTATTCGATTTAGTCGCGATACCAACCGTGATGTTGTTGCGGCGCGCGGCCTCGGCAAAAGGCACCAGGTAAGCCATCGATTTGCCGACGCCCGTCCCCGCCTCAATCACGCGATGCGTTCCCGTAACGAGTGCGTCACGAACCTCGAGCGCCATCGCAATCTGCTCATCGCGCGGCTCGTAGGTGGGATACATGCGGTTGACCAGGCCGCCCGGGGCATAGTCCGCCTCGATTTCCTCGCGGCTCGGCATCTTAAGGACCGGTAGCTCGTCCGCATCAACGCGATCATCGGCCCGATCGGCCTTGAGTACATCGGCGCGGGCGGCGCTGAGAGAGAAGATGGAACCGGGGTTCTGTCCCGCCAAGAAGGAGAAGATGGGACGATAGGACCAGGGTACGTCGGGGTGCATGTCGGCCAGGCGCGCCATCAAGCCCTGAGGCAAGTCGGTGAGCGCCACGAGCAACACGCGCCACACACCACACAAGGCGTCGACATCGGCGTTGGCGCGGTGCGACACCGAGTCGCAGCCAAACAGGTCGGCCATGAAAGACAGCTTATGCGAGGCCAGGCGCGGAAGCGCGATGCGCGACAGCGCCAGCGAATCAATCCAGATGTCACTGACGTTGACGCCGCCCTTGACCGACTCGATAAACGAACGGTCGAAGGTGGCGTTATGTGCGATCACCGGGCAGCCGCCGACAAAATCGGCGAGAGCGGCGACAGCCTCAACGGCCGACGGGGCATCTGCCACATCGGCGTTTGTAATACTCGTGAGCTCGGTAATCTCGGCGGGAATCAGCTGCTTGGGATGCACGAAGGTATCGAAGCGATCGACAACCTCGCGGCCCGAAAGGCGAGCCGCCGATATCTCGATAAGCTCGTTGTCCTGCACCGAAAGACCCGTGGTCTCGGTATCGAGGACGATAACATCTTCTTCGATGAGACCAAACGCTTGGGTTTTGGCGCGCTCGGCAAGCGTGGCATAGGAATCGATGACAAACTGCGGCGTTCCCGACGAAACAGCGTCCTCGATTAGCATGCAACGCCCGCTCGACGAAGCCCCATACGAATCAGGCTGTCACAGACCTGCGGGAACGTCATGTCATCGGTGTGGCGAATCTCATCCGGATACAGCGACGTATCGGTCATGCCGGGAATCGTGTTGGTCTCGAGGATAACGGGGCCGTCCTCGCTCACGATAAAGTCGCTGCGCGAGATACCCAGGCAGCCGAGTGCCTTATGGGCAGCGCAGGCAAGCTCCTGGGCACGAGCGTAGTTCTCGGGCGAAATCTGCGCCGGAATGCGATGGATGTCCGTAGGGTCGACATACTTCACGTCCAGATCGTAGAACTCGCAGTCCTCGGGCTTACGGATCTCGACAATCGGCAGAGCGCGCACGTCATCCTCGCCGTATACGCCGACGGTGATCTCGGTTCCCTCGATACACTTCTCGACCAGCACTTTGTCGCCAAACTCAAACGCCTTGGCGATAGCCGCAGGCAGCTCGGAAGGCTCGTGGACCAGGGAAATGCCATAGCTGGAGCCGTTAACGGCCGGCTTTACAAAGCAGCGCTCGCCACAGACCTCGACAATGTGATCGATATCGACTTCATCGCCCACTTCGAGCGCAAGGCCGGGGGCAATGGGAATGCCCGCCTTGGCGTACAGGAGCTTCGAGACCTCCTTGTCGGCACCGCAGGCGCTCGCGAGCACGCCCGAGGCCGTGTAGGGGATACCCAGGGTCTCCATGGCACCCTGCATGGCACCATCCTCACCGCCGGCACCGTGCATGGCGATAAATGCCACGTCAAAACCACCGGTCGCCATGGTTACCATAAAATCATCGGCAGCCGTGTCGAGCAGCTTCACCGAAGTGTAGCCGGCCTCCTTCAGGGCCGCCACGACGTTCTTTCCCGAATTGAGCGAGATCTCGCGCTCAGCGGAATGACCGCCCGCCAAGACCGCTACGTGCATGTTCTCTAGGCTTTTACCCGGCATGGGCAGACTCCTCCTCTATAATTTCTGCAGCTGATACCATATTGTAGCGATACCCTCTACGTTTCCCCAAAATCGAAAGGCTTCCATGAATCCCAGGACTAAATCTCAGGACATTCGCGACTTGAGCCAAAACGATATTCGCGAGCTCGTGGCAGAACTCGGCCAGCCCGCTTTCCGCGCCAAGCAACTTATCGAATGGGTCTTTGAGAAGAACGTTTGTTCGTTTGATGATATGACCAACCTTCCCAAGGCTTTCCGCGAGCAGCTTAAAGAGGCCTTTGCCTTTGATACGCCGACCGAGCTCACCAAGCAGGTTTCCAAAGATAGCTCTCGCAAGTATCTGCTCGAGTACCACGACGGCATTTCCGTCGAGACTGTCGGTATGCCCCGTCGTAACAAGCTTTCCGTCTGCGTTTCCACCCAGGCAGGCTGTGGCATGGGCTGCGCCTTTTGCGCCACCGGCCTTAACGGCCTCAAGCGCTCGCTGACCGCTCAAGAGATCGTCGACCAGGTGCTTCATGTATCCAACGACTTTGGCGAGCGGGTCACGAGCGTTGTCTTCATGGGCCAGGGCGAGCCGTTTGCCAACTACGACGAGGTTCTCAAGGCGTTGCGAATCCTCAACGACCCCGATGGCATCGGTATCGGCGCCCGTCACCTCACCGTCTCTACCAGCGGCGTTATTCCCGGTATTCGCAAATTTGCCGACATCCCCGAGCAGTTCACGCTTGCCGTTTCCCTGCATTCCGCCATCCAGTCCACGCGCAACAAAATTATGCCTGGCGTCAAGAAGTACACACTCCTGCGCCTTCATGAGGCGCTGCAGCTCTACACCGAGAAGACTGGCCGCCGCCCGACCTATGAGTACGCCATGATCGAAGGCGTCAACGATACGAACCCCGAGATGCAGGCACTTTGCGACTTCTGCGAGGGGACGCTGTGCCACGTTAACCTGATTCAGCTTAACGACATCGAGGGCAGCCCGCTCAAGCCTTCTCCGATCCATAAGGTCGAGGATCTTCAGCGCCGCCTTGAGTCTCGTGGCATTGAGACCACGATCCGTAATTCTCGCGGCAATGATATTGATGCCGCCTGCGGTCAGCTGAAGCAACGTTTCAAGGTCCAGAAGAACGCATAGGGGAGTCTGTGCCCCATACCGTTTCATGTGAAACATCCGACAGCCCCAGTTGCAGATAATGCAACCGGGGCTGTTTCATTTGTTTTCATACTAATGGATTTGATTTACGTGAGCTTAGTTTTTTAGCCAAAATAAGGGGTCCTTGTCTGATACATGAGACAAGGACCCCTTCAAAACAGGCAAGAAATTGTTAGGTACCTAATAACCAACATTTTCCCACTGGTGATTAACCCAGTCTTGGTTGATCTTTGGATTCTTAGTCACCTGTGCAGTGCGCATAGCGACATCTTCGGTCATCACATCCATTTTCTTCTTAGAAGTATCGACGATATCCTGAGCTCCGCGCAGCAGTCGACCGCGAAGTTCATCATCTGTTGCAAGCTTATAGCCAGCAAAAGCACCAGCCGCGACGGTGGTTGCCAACGCAATGGCCGCGAGAATCTTATTCTTCATCCTGATCCTCCTGCCCAAATTGAATCATTTCGCCAAGGATACGGGAGAGCTCCTCTTCGTCCTTGAACTCGATTTCAATTTTATTCTTGCCACGCGAGCTCTTCACACGTACATTCGTGTTAAATACTTGACGAAGTACTCGAGCAGCTTTTTTGAATGACTGAGGTGTTGCAGGCCTCGGAGTCCTTGGCGTCTCTCCGGCAGAAAACAACGGAGCAAGATTTTCTGTCGCTCTAACGGAAAGACCTTCTGCAACAACCTTCTCAGCAAGTCGAATCCTTGCATCTTCATATGGAACCGCAAGAATCGCTCTCGCATGGCCCGCAGTAAGCTTGCCTTCGAAAATCATCTGCTGTACGACTTCTGGAAGATCTAGCAAACGAAGTGAATTTGTAATTGCAGAACGAGACTTGCTGACAGCCTTTGATAACGCCTCCTGCGTCATACCACTGGCATCAATGAGTTGACGATAACCCTTCGCCTCTTCGACGGGATTCAAATCAGAACGCTGAAGATTTTCGATAAGTGCGAGGGCGAGCATTTCCTCATCATTAACTTCCTTAATGATGACTGGCAATTCTTCAAGGCCAGCGAGTTTCGATGCTTGATAACGGCGCTCACCGGCAATAATTTCATAGCCGTTTCCATGCTTGCGAACCAAAAGCGGCTGCAAAACGCCATGTTCTTGGATTGACTCGCTCAACTCGCGAAGTTCAGTTTCGTTAAAGTGAATTCGCGGCTGATTAGGGTTGGGAACGATATCCTCAATAGGCAGTTTTGTGTCAGATGCGGCATTTGAAGCCGATGCAGCAGAACCACCTGTCTCATACTCGGCCTCTGAGACCAAAGCATTGAGTCCACGTCCCAATCCGCCACGTTTCTTTGCACTAGGCACGCTTGATCACCTCTTTTGCAAGGTTCATATACGCTTTTGCACCCTTATTTTGAGGCGCATAGGTAATTACCGGTTCTCCAAAAGACGGAGCTTCGGAGATTTTAACCGTACGAGGGATCAGCGTCTTAAACGCCTTATCACCAAAGTACGATTGAACCTCCTCAACAACCTGATTCGACAGGGAAGTACGCGAGTCATACATGGTCATAAGCACGCCATAGGTGTCTAAACCCTTGTTCAGACGTGATTTGACCATCTTCATTGACTCAAGCAACTTCGTAACTCCCTCGAGTGCGTAATACTCGCACTGGATCGGAATCAAAACGCTGTCCGCTGCAGTCAAAGCGTTGATTGTAAGCAGACCGAGCGAAGGAGGACAGTCAATGAAAATAAAATCGAACTCGCCCTGAATCGGCTCAAGTAAATCTTTAAGGCGAGTTTCACGAGCAATTGCGCTTACGAGCTCAATTTCGGCGCCTGCAAGTTGAATTGTTGCCGGAATAACGAATACCTTTTTGCAATTTGTATCAAGAACAAGCGATTCTGCCGGCACATCATTCAACAATGCATCATAGATGCATTGTTGAAGGTCTTCCTTTTCAATTCCAAATCCGCTGGTGCTGTTTCCCTGCGGATCAAAATCGACAATCAGTGTCTTGCGACCCTGCTCACCCAGTGCTGCTGCAAGGTTTACAGCCGTCGTTGACTTACCGACGCCACCCTTTTGGTTGATGATTGCAATGATACGCGTGTCTTTTGCGCTCTTCGAACGCTTAACGTCGCGAAATCCCACGGTCCCTCCTGGTGTGTATTAAAGCTGTCAAACGGAGGATGTTTCACGTGAAACATTCCGATTCGATATCAACCGCCATGTTTCACGTGAAACACTGCAAGTTGCTAGTATCCATTATGTTTCACGTGAAACATCTAGGCAAGCGGATTCTTCTTTGCCATGCCATTTGCACGAGGCAATGAAACGGATGCTGGATGACTCTTCTTAAGAACAATGAACTCCCTGTGGCCCAAGTCCTCAGGCAAATCGATTGTGTCATTCAGAAGCAGAGTGTAGCCGCAGATCTTAGCTGCTGACATGCCGGAAGCAAGCTCCTCATCCGATGGATTGCCCTTCGTGATAACAAATAACCCTCCATCCTTGAGATACGGAGCCGCATACTCAACAAGAATTGGTAGAGGGGCCAATGCTCGGGCGGTTACAACAGAGAAGTGCTTCTTATGGCTTCGAGCATATTCTTCAAGTCGATCATGAACTGCATGAGCATTTTTCAAACCAAGAGCATGAACAAAAGAATTTACAGCATTAACCTTCTTGCCAACAGAGTCAATATAAGTAGCTTTACGATGCGTTGCTATCGTTAATGGAATACCAGGGAAGCCTGCACCTGTTCCCATATCGAGCAAAGCTCCCTCAGGAGCCTTATTGATATAAGGGAGCAAGACAAGTGAGTCAAGGATATGAAGTACCGCAGCATCTTCTACGTTAAGAATACGGGTGAGATTGGTTGTCTTATTTGTTTCCAGAACCAAATCCAAATGCTGAATACATTTCCTTAGCTCAGCATCAGTTACGCTCAAGGAGTACTCTTTGCAATAGGAGGTTAGACGACTCAACATCTCGTCAGCCTGCAGATCTGTAAGTACAAACAACAGAAGCTCCTTTCTGACAAAAATCAGTGTATCGAGAACTTTTGACAAAAAAAGGGGACGTGGAAACCACGCCCCCTTAGCATAAGCTCGAGTAGATTATCGAGCAACAATCACCACATGGCGATCAGGGTCAGAACCCTCAGAATGGGTATCGACGGCATCATTGCCACGAAGTGCAATATGAACGAGTCGGCGCTCATAGGCATTCATGGGCGGAAGCGAAACGCTCTTATGAGTACGGATGGCACGCTCGGCGGCAGACTGAGCCATAGAGGCAACCTTGTCCTGACGGCGGCTCTTGTAGCCCTCAACGTCTACCACAACCGGATACCTAAAGCCAAGCTTGCGACTTACCAGCAAAGAGAACATAACCTGAAGGGCATCAAGGGTACGACCGTGACGGCCAATGAGAACAGCAAGATCAGGAGCCGTAACATCCAAAATCAGCTCACCCTCGTCGCCCTCGTACTCATCAATAGGAGAGTTGGCGGCATCGAAGTGCGAAAGGATGGAACGCAGAATGGAAATCGCAACATCGGCAATGGTGTCGAGCTCCTCATCGGTCAGCTCTTCACCGGCCTTGTAGCGCTGTGCAATCTCGGGATAATCGCCCGCAATCTGCGGGGCAACCTCCTCAAGCATATCCTCGATGATCTCTTCAGACATAACGTACTCCAAAAGTTAGGTACCTAAATAAGATTGATATCCCGACTACTTCTTCTTGTGCGGACGCGGCTTCTTCTCGCGACGGGTAACCTCGACCTGCAGCGGAGCGTTCTTGAGGCGCTCCTCCTCATCAGCCTTAGCCTTGTCGATAACCTTCTGCGTAACGAAGATCTGCTGGATAACCTGCCAGGCAGAGGACACGTCGTAGTACAGCAGAACGCCGACGGGCAGGCTCCAGCCCATCCAAAGCATCATGACGGTCATGACGACGGCCATCATGCGCATGCTCTGGGCCTGCTGACCGGTCTGATTACGCGACATATAGAGCTGCGGAATCAGGGTCAAGACAGCGAACAGGATCAGGCAAACCAGCGCAGGCAGTGCGACCATAAAGCCATCGGCAAAGGAAGCACTCGGCGTGGTGGTCAGGTCGGGCAGGATGTTGAAGAACGAGAACGTGCCGTCGCTAAAGTAGTCCGGCAGGTTGCGCAGCAACGTAAATAGGGCGAACAGGACAGGCATCTGGATCAACAGCGGCAGACAACCAGCCATAGGGTTGAACTTGTTCTCGCTGTAGAACTTCTGCATCTCCTCGGCCTGACGCTGAGGATCGTCGGCGTAACGCTCCTGGATCTCGAGCATCTTGGGCTGCAACACCTGCATGCGAGCCGTCGACTTGGTCGACTTGAGCATAAGCGGCGTCAGCAGCAGACGGATGATGACCACCAGGATGATGATGGACAGGCCCCAGTCGACCGCAAAGGTCTGGATGAGCTTGAGCAGCTCGAAAAGGATGTTAACGATCCAATCCCACATGTAAGTTTTCCTCCGATAGCGAGTGCCCGCTAAGGCACAGGGTCATAACCGCCGACGTGCAGGGGATTGCAGCGAGCGATGCGCCTCACGGCAAGCCAGCAGCCTCTCAAAACACCGTACTTCTCAATCGCCTGGATAGCGTATTGCGAGCACGTTGGGTAATAAATGCAGGCGTCAGGCAATAAGGGCGAAATAACCTGTTGATATATGCGAATAGGAGCGATGGCAACACGTCGCAAAACGTGGTTGCTCATCGCTCCTCCCCGGCAACGCCGGCGCGTTTCATAAGCGAACGCAATGCCTTGTCCATCTCCTGCGGCGAGGAAACCCTCGTCTTGGGAGTCGCGAACAAGATGATGTCATAACCCGCAACGGGAAATCCACAGCTGCGGGCGGCCTCGCGCATCACACGCTTAGATCGGTTGCGTACAACAGCACAACCGAGTCGTTTAGCACCAACGAAGGCGACCCTTCCGGAGTCGCCTTCGCCAACCGATTCACATATGGTCATTCGAATCAGAGGGTGATTGAAACGACGCCCCTGACTGAACACATGCTCGAAATCTTGCCGAGACTTAATAGTCTTCATGCGAGATGTGTGTATCGCTGCTAGACAGTGAGACGCTTGCGGCCCTTGGCGCGACGACGGGCGAGCACGGCACGACCACCCTTAGTGGCCATACGGGCACGGAAGCCATGGGTCTTGGCACGCTTACGCTTATTAGGCTGATACGTACGCTTCATCTTAAGTTCCTCCTGCTGCATTTCGAGTGTCCGCGGGGCGCGGACGCAGATATAGACACGTGAGCTTGAAGATTGTAGGGAAATCAATGTTCAAATGTCAAGAAATCAAAGGTAAAAGGTTGCAAAGAGTACACGGTTCCCCCATAAGCAAAACCTGCATTTGAGGCCGCAGACAACTTTTCACGAAATTTCATCGAGTTTTCAACAGGTCGTGTTGGAAATGTTGAGAACTTTTCGTCCGTTTTCCAAAGTTTTCAACAGGTTTTGAAAACTTGTCGAAAGATGAGAAACATTGCGCGGTGAGCTACTATTTGTTC
>CAKTUC010000035.1 GCA_934617135.1 uncultured Collinsella sp.
ACACTCTACCGCGCCATGCGGACAAAAAAGGCGCCGTCGCCAGAATGGCAACGGCGCCAGAACCACCACAAAGGTGCACTGTCCCCATTGTGGTGGTTTTGATCTTTACAGGTCGCGGTAGTCGATCAGACGCAGGTCGTCCTGAGCCTCGAGCCACGCCCGCAGCTCGGGGTCGATCAGCGCATCGACCTCCTTGGTACGATCGGTCGTAAGCGAGCTATTCTCTAGGATAAAGCGATCGAGATAACCCGGATGGCACACGAAGACGACCGTCTCGCCATCGGCCATCTCGCGAACCGTCTGCATAATCGAGTCCTTAGGCTCGTAGCCCGGCTCCATCGAATGCATCACCATTCGCAGATCGGTGTCTCCGCAGTGCACCACGGCCGTGGGGTCGAAGCTCGCCTTTTGCTCCTTAAGGCCCAGCTCCTGTGCCACCGCCGAAATCGCTCGATTGAGGTTTTTGCTCATAACGGCGTGGGCCTCAAAGTAATCGGGCTCGCGACCCACGATCTCGACAAAGCGGTCATGCTGCGCACGAATCTCAATGCAGGCCTCATCAAAATCGATGAGCTCCTCGCCGCGCTTAAAATGATCACGGAACGTGCGGCTGCTATGGAACTGACCGTTCTCGTCGAGCAGGCTCGGAATAAGCGCGGGATCGGCGCACGGTTTGCCCAGACACACGTTGGTATGCTGACCAATGGCGATATCGGCGTCGGCAACAAGCGACCAGCCGCGCGCTGCCTCAGGCATATTGGGCATAAGGCCAGCCGAGCGCACCAAGCCCTCGTTGACGCTCCGGGCGATTCCCAAATCGACGGCATACGAATAACCGATATCATCGGCGCGAATCAACAGTTGCTTCATAGCGACTCCAATCTACAGGAAAGGGCACTTGGAGTTCCACCAAGTGCCCCAAATCATTATTCCACCGAGCAGCAACCTTAAGCCTTGGCAGCGGCAGCAGCATCTTCCTCGAGCTGCTCCTTGGTGAAGCCAAAGAGGTATGCGATGACAGCAGCGGCGACAAATGCAGCGCCCGAAGCAACGCAGCCCCACACAAAGTTAGCAGTTCCGCCAGCGACAAAACCGGTAACGCCCAGGATGTTGGTCGCGCCCAGAACATACGTGGTCACGTTGGTGAGGGCCGCAATCAAACCGCCAATGGCGCCGCCGGCAACCATAGCGCCCAGGCAACGGGTGTACTTAAAGCCGCAGCCGTAGAGCGCGGGCTCCGTCACGCCGCCGACGATGCCGGAAAGCGAAAAGCCGAGCATAGCGCCCTTCTCGTCTGTTTCCTTAAGGCGCAGGAAGGCGCCGAAGGCCATGCCCCACGTGGCGAACTGAGCGATACCGCCAGCGACCATAACGCAAGAGTCAGAGCCGAGCGTGAGCAGCTGAACAATGCCCAGGGTAATCAGTACCTGGTGCATACCGGTCATGACCAGGAACTCCCAGAGTGCGGCAATGGCAACAAGCGAGATGATCGTAAGGATACCGCCGGAATTGCCAAGACCGAACATGAAGTTGCCAATCACGCTGCCCAAGATAGAGCCAATCGGAGCCAGAACGCACAGGGAAACGGGGACCATGACGGCCAGGGTGCACACGGGCACAAAGACCGTCGAGAGCATATCGGGAATGACCTTTTTCATGAACTTCTCGACGACCATGAGCACCGGCATGGAGAGCACCATGGGAAGCACGGTTGCAGAGTAGTTGTTGAGCTGAGCCGGGAGCACGCCATACACCATCGTGGTTGTGGCGCCCGAATCCGCGGCGGCGTTGACCAGCGTCATAAACTCAGGAGCGATAAGCACACCGCCGAGCATCATGCCGAGCGGCTGGCTGCAACCAAGCTGCTTGGCGGCAGCCCAACCCAGATAAATGGGCAGGAAGTAATAGCCCGCGTTGTAAATCCAGTTATAGAAGAAGTTGTAGATATCGGAATCTGCAGCCCAAATACCGAGCATACCGTCGCCGCAAAGCACGGCGATGGTTCGGAACATGGCGGCACCCATGATGATGGGAATTGTCATGACCATGGTCTTGGACAGATAGTTAAGCGTCTTCTTGCCCGCACTCTTAAGCGTCAGCGGCTCCTTGGCGGCATCGTCGAGGTTCTCGTCAATGGAGCCCTCGCCCTTAACGCCCAGCGCAATGGCAGCCTCATAAACCTTCGGCACGTTCTGACCGATAATCACCTGGTACTGACCACCAGACCACTGAGCGCCAAGTACACCCTTGATTTTCTTAACTTCATCGTCATTGGGGATGGACTGATCTTTAAGGTTCAGACGCAGGCGGGTCATGCAGTGCGTCGCATTCGTGACATTCGAAGCGCCGCCGACGGCCGCAAGCACGTCCTCGGCGATCTTCTTGTTATCGATGGCCATGTCGAATCCCTTTCTCTTCCAACTAAAGGCCCGTGGGGCTACACGGCACTAAGTGACACGCGATTCCGCTCGCGCCTGCGCAGCGCGCGATGCCTGTTGGCAAGAGATTTGATTGCATGTGATTCCCGGGTGGATCGACATGAAAAAAGCCCCGCGCACAACCGACAGAGACCTAATACGGGCCTCGGCAGAATCGGTAGTGCCTCTCGGAGCTGCGCCGTGAGTAACACCCAACACACGGCGAGTATATGCGGCAAATGGCTCTATCGCGGACCAGGTTACCGGCAAACGGTAGCAATTGTCCCGCGAACGGTCGTTTCCATAGGCAAACTGCGCTTTGGTGCGCTTATTTCTCCAGACTTGCAGGCGCCACGCGATTCACGTGCATGATTAGGTAGACAAGCTCCTCTTGGGCAAGCGACTCGCCAAACGTCTCCTGAATCAGATCGTCAACGCGGTGGGCGCAACGTGCGGCCGCCGGATATTGCTCTACGAGCACATCATAGAGTCCGGAGTTCTCGGTATCGATAGGCTCTTTCTTAGCCACGCGATCGAGCAGATAGCGCACATGGGTGGCGAAGCGGGTAAAGGCGAACGACGAACGGTCGACGGTCACGCCGAGTTCTTCCTGGATAATCGTCACCGTCATGTCGAGCAGGCGCTCCTCATGCTGCTCGGCAAGCACGCGTCGCTCGCTCGGCTTGACCGACGCGTTGATGATGGACATAGCAATGCCCGCTGCCTCACTCTGGGGCATACGGACGGCAAAAGTCTTCTTGATACCGCGAACCGCCAGCTCGCCCAAGCGATACTCAATGGGGTGCAGCTGTTCCAAGTCGCGCTCAAGCGGCAGCGATACCACCATGTGCTCACGGGCACGCTTGATAGCAAACTGAATATGGTCGGCCAACGTGATGGGAAGATTGGGGCTGAGCTCATAGGAAAGCTGACCCGTTGCAATATCGGCCAACTGGGCAGAAAACTCCAACACCTCGGGATCGACTTCATCGATAAACGCAAGGTACTTGGAATCGATGCCGTAAAAGGTTCGGGTGACGACATCCAGGTCTACCTCGTGCGGCATGTCGCCAAAACCGATGCCACGGCCCAGCGCGATAAGCTGACGCCCCGCGCCATCCTCGCAGATGGCAGCGTTGTGGTTAATGCGCTGGATAGCCCTCATGGATTCACCGCTCCTATTAAAACGCGCCGCCCGGACCATCCGTGCAGCGCGTTCATTCTACCTGCACTCGCTCCTACAGTCCAAAGAAGCTCAGGATTTGGTCGCGACTTACGGGCTTGTAGTCGTTGGCGTCGAGGCCCACGTCATAGCGAAAGATGGGGCGGTCACGGTCACGGTTGCGCACATTAGTGCGGTCTCCCCTGCTGTGGATGTGCCCGTGCAGCATAATGGCACCGCGCGCCTTGCCGTTCCAGCTGAGCATGGGGTAATGGCTCAAAACCAGGCGGTGCCCCTTGGCATAGCCGGGGGCAATCTCCAGATAGTCGCGCACCTCATCCCAGATTTGCGGCGCGTCCGGATCTTCCCAATCGCCGTCATGGTTGCCACGGATGAGCGTCACGTTTTCGCAGGCAATACGCTCGCGCAGGCGCACGGCCTCCGCCATGGGCAGGCGATACGTAAAATCGCCCAAGATGTAGAGGCGATCGTCCGCAGCCACGCACTCGTTAATGGCATCGATAACCTTACGGTTCATTTCCTCGACCGAGGCAAACGGCCGATCCATGTCGTGCAGGATATTCGTATCGCCCAGGTGCAGGTCGGCGGTAAACCACATCATCGTCTGTGTCCTCATTTCGCAACGCGTCTAACACGTGCCTAGTATACAGACGCTTTGGCACGGCGGTTACCCAAAGAGCCCGCCAAACAATCCGCGGCGGCGCTTGTCATTCTTTTTCGATACGTCGACTTGCGCGTTCTTGTCCTTCCGCTTCTTACGGTCCCGCTCCAGCTCATCATCGTCGAGCAGCATATCCCACTCAAACGGGTCGTCCATCAAATCGAACAGGTCGTCGTCATCAAACA
The DNA here is from genome assembly GCA_934617135.1 of uncultured Collinsella sp. Classification (GTDB taxonomy): domain Bacteria; phylum Actinomycetota; class Coriobacteriia; order Coriobacteriales; family Coriobacteriaceae; genus Collinsella. The sequence goes on from CAKTUC010000035.1 coordinate 4,447, forward strand.
TGGCAGTCTCCCCTAGCGGCTAGCGGGCATCCGCCACATAAAGGCCAACGCGCACCTGATGCCAGGGGCTGCGCTCGGGCGCAACCTGCTGCACGCGGGCCTCAAACACGTCTTCGTGCCCGTAGTGCATCATCACGGACAGCGGGCCGACCTCGTTTCCCGGAACATAGCCGAGCTTAGTCTTGCCAAAATAGATTGCAACCGCCTCAGAATCATGGGGGTTATCGCACTCGGCACACAACGTCAGCTTATCGCCCGCTTTTAGATCACCCAGGACCAATGCGCCGTCGGCATACTGAAATCCTGCGATGTGAAACGATAAAAGAACACGTGAAGGCTCGTACATAGCAGCTCCTCTAACGGCCGGAATAACCGGCGCTTAACCTTATAGAGAAGTCTACGAACTCGTGCAGACACAAATTCACTTGTCTCGGGTCTCGTGTCTTTTCGACCGTTTGTCGCAACGCTTGCAGATAAGATAGGGATACGGATGGCACCCGTGGCAGCGGGTCTTGCCAACTCCAGAACACGTTTACATCGTGAGAAGTGGCCGTCTTCGCTTACGCGGGGGCGGCCACTCTGTTTGTCCCCTATCTGCTGTCTTTTTCTAGTGCACAAACATGCGCACGAACTTGTGCTTCCAGCTTGCGTAGGGCGCATAGCGGAACGGCACGTCCAACCACGTCGCTTTGTTCACAATGCTCTTCTTGTGGCTAAACGTATCGAAGCTCTCGCGGCCATGGTACTGCCCCATGCCGCTTGCGCCCATGCCGCCAAAGCCCATATGGCTCGTAGCCAGATGCATGATCGTATCGTTGACGCAGCCGCCACCAAAGGGCACGTAGCGCACAAAGCGCTGCTGCACCGCGCGATCCCGACTAAAGATGTACAGCGCCAGCGGCGTCGGACGATCCGTAATAAACGCCTCGGCCTCATCCAGGCTTTCAAACGTCAGCACCGGCAAGATGGGACCGAAGATCTCCTCCTGCATCACGGCGTCATCGGGCGTCACGCCGTCCAGGATCGTCGGCTCAATCTTGAGCGAGGCCTCGCGCGCCGCACCTCCTAGCACAACTTTATCGGGGTCGATCAGCCCGCGCACGCGCGCGAAATGCTTGGCGTTGACGATATGGCCGTAGTCCTCGTTGTCGAGCGGGTGCTCGCCAAACATGTGGCGGACCTCCTCCTTGATGAGTTCCAGCAGCTCATCGTGCACGCGCGCATCGACCAGCAGATAGTCGGGCGCCACACAGGTCTGGCCCACGTTGAGCCACTTACCAAAGGCGATACGCCGCGCCGCAACTTTCAAATTTGCGGAGGCATCCACGATGCAGGGGCTCTTGCCACCCAGCTCAAGTGTAACGGGCGTGAGGTTTTTGCTCGCGCGTTCCATGACAAGTTTGCCGACCGGAACGCTGCCAGTAAAGAAGATTTTGTCCCAGCACTCATCGAGCAGTGCCTCGTTCTCGGCACGACCGCCCTCGACGACCGCCACCAGACGCGGATCAAACGCTTCCTCGCAAATCTGCCTGAGCACCGCACTCGAAGCCGGCGCATAGGCGCTCGGCTTGATGACCACCGTGTTGCCCGCAGCGAGCGCGCCGGCGAGCGGCTCGAGCGTCAACAGAAACGGATAGTTCCAAGGCGCCATGATCAGCGTCACGCCATAGGGAACCGGCTGCGTCTTGCACACGCTAATGGCGTTGGCAAGGTCACATGGACGCAGGTGTGCACGGCTCCATCGGACCACGTGCGCAATCTGATGGCGAATCTCGGAAAGCGACGTGCCGATCTCGCACATATACGCCTCGTCATGTGACTTGTCCAAATCGGTCTTGAGCGCATGGGCGATATCGTCCTCGTGTGCCCGAACCGCATCGCGCAGGCGCATGAGCGCGCGGCGGCGAGCATCGACATCAAACGTGGCATGCGTCTTAAAATAGGCGCGCTGGCCGCTAACGATGTGCGCGATTTCCTCGGTGTTCATGGACCCCCCTAGTTCTCGTCCTCAAACATACCACCCGCGACGACCTCGTACATATGCTCGAGCTCCAAACGGTCCATCAAAAGCGGGACAGGATACAGCGGATTGGCCTCGGCATCGGCATGGGCGGCCATTTGCGGAATATCGGAGCGGCGAATACCCGAGACGTATTTAGGAATTCCCAAGGCATCGTTCATGCGATCGACCCAATCGATAAAGGCCTCGGCAGCCAAGCCGTCCTGCGAGTTAGCCGGCGCAATGCCCGCCATGCGAGCAAGATCGGCAAGCTTGGGAGCGGCAGCTTCGCCATAAGCGCGAAGCATGTGCGGCAGGATAATGGCGTTGGCCAAACCGTGCGGAATGCCGTATCGGCCACCCAGACTGTGCGCGATGGCATGCACATATCCAACATAGGAGCGCGTAAATGCGACGCCCGCCTTATACGCCGCCGAAAGCATATTGCGACGCGCACGCATGTTGTCGCCATGCTCATAGGCCTCGAGCAAATTGTCGTGGATGAGCTGAACCGCTTGGCGCGCCATCTTGCGCGTGTAGGGCGTGGTGCTACGGCCGATAAAAGCCTCGACGGCATGCGTCAGAGCATCCATACCCGTCTGCCCCGTAATGGACGCCGGTAGCCCACGCGTAAACTCGGGGTCGTGCACCGCAAAGCGCGGAATGAGCACAAAGTCATTGATGGGGTACTTATAGTGCGTCTCGTCGTCGGTAATCACCGCCGCGAGCGTGACTTCGCTTCCCGTACCGGCGGTAGTGGGAACCGCGATAAGCAGCGGCAGGAGACGGTGAACACGCAACAGGCCGCGCATCTTGTTGATGGGTTTGTTTGGCTGCGCAATGCGTGCGCCCACGCCCTTGGCGCAGTCCATGGCCGAACCGCCACCAAAGCCGATAATGGCACGGCAGTCGTTCTCGCGGTACAGCGCCGCTGCTTCCTCCACATTCGAGACCGTGGGGTTCGCACGCGTTTCGGCATAGACCGTAACGCCAATCCCCTTGGACGCGAGCGCGCGCTCGAGTGATGCCGTAAGCCCCAGACGGGCGATACCAGGATCCGTCACGATAAGGACCTGCTGTATCGAGCGCTTTTGGAACACCGCGGGCACATCCTCGGCATGCTCCAAAATGCGCGGCTCGGTATAGGGCAGAATCGGCAATGCGATGCGAAAAACCGTCTGATATGTTCGGCACCAGGCACGACGGGCTAGATGCATAAAGGAAACTCCTTCATTTGTTGATGGGTCAACATTTGCTCGACCGATTGTACTCACCGAGGGACGCAGGCAGCACGGTAATCGTTAATCAATCAACATCTTCATATTGTTCGGAGCTCCCCGGCGTCATCCGGTGTTAGTCTTTCAGAGTCCATTGGATTCACGTCCGCCGCAAAGGAGGCGCAAAGGTGCATGACATCTGGAACCCCTGGCATGGCTGCACGCGCGTCAGCGAGGGATGCGACAACTGCTACATGTATTACATGGACGGACAACGCGGTATCGACCCCTCCGTGATTAGAAAAAGCAAGTCGGGCTTCACCTATCCCCTCCAACGCCGACGAGACGGCAGCTACAAAGTTCGCGCCGGCGAGCTTATCCGCATCTGCATGACAAGTGATTTCCTGTTGCCCGAAGCCGATCCCTGGCGACCAGAGGTATGGGATATCATCCGCCAGAGACCCGACGTAAAGTTCTTCATTCTGACCAAACGTCCCGAGCGCTTTAACGAGTGTCTTCCCGACGACTGGGGCGATGGCTGGCAAAACGTCATGCTCAACGTAACCTGCGAAAACCAGCGCAGGGCAAATGAGCGGATTCCCCTCCTGCTCGCCACGCCGGCCGCACACCGCGGCATCATGTGTGCGCCGTTCATCGGAAGCGTATCGGTCGAGAAGGCCGCTCCCGGCAGTCTAGGAAAGCCCGACGGCATCGAGCAGGCCATAGTGGGCGGAGAAAACTACGCAGGAGCGCGTCCCTGTCATTACGAATGGGTGCGCGATTTGCACGCTGAATGCGTGGCAGCAGACGTAACGTTCGCTTTCATCGAAACCGGCAGCACTTTTGTAAAAGATGGGCGAACATATCACCTTCGTGGCAAAAATCTGCAAAGCAAGCAGGCATGGAAATCAGGTCTCCAGCACCGCGGCCGCCAAATCGAATGGGACCTAAGGGACCCGCTCGGCCTGGAAATCCCCAGCTCGGAGCTTTGGGATCCACCGTATTTTGAGTGGTGTGAAACCTGCGGAAGCAAGTTCATCTGCAACGGCTGCGTCCGCTGCGGATTATGCGGCCGTTGTTAAATGGCGGTTGCAAAATTGTTTTATTAAAAATCATTCCTAATAGGCTTCACATTCAGTCTCATTTATGGATAATAGAACTCGTCAAGACGCGCGTCCGGAGAGGGCCCTTACGGGACCGGACAAGCGCCCCATCGCCATCGATCGAAAGGATCGAATCATGAAGTTTGTTTGCCCCGTTTGCGGTTATGTGGAAGAGTTCGACGGCGACCAGCTGCCCGAGGACTTCAAGTGCCCCCAGTGCGGCGTCCCCGGTTCTCGTTTCCTGAAGCAGGAGGAGGGCCAGCTCGAGTGGACTGCCGAGCACGTCGTGGGCGTCGCCAAGATGGAGGGCGTCTCCGAGGATATCGTTGCCGACCTGCGCGCCAACTTTGAGGGCGAGTGCTCCGAGGTCGGTATGTACCTGGCCATGGCTCGTGTCGCTCATCGCGAGGGCTATCCCGAGATCGGCCTGTACTGGGAGAAGGCTGCCTATGAGGAGGCCGAGCATGCCGCCAAGTTCGCTGAGCTCCTGGGCGAGGTCGTGACCGACTCCACCAAGAAGAACCTCGAGATGCGTGTTGAGGCCGAGAACGGCGCCACCGCCGGTAAGACCGATCTTGCCAAGCGCGCCAAGGCCGCTGGCCTCGATGCCATCCACGACACCGTGCACGAGATGGCTCGCGACGAGGCTCGCCACGGCAAGGCTTTCGCCGGCCTGCTCAAGCGCTACTTCGACTAAGCCAACCGCCTGAGAGATAATCTTTAGCTCGATAAGGCCCGGACCGCATGGTTCGGGCCTTTTTGTGTCTCGAGGACTCGTTAACGCCCTGAAATAGGACCGCCTTAGGCATTGGCATCTCGTCAAAAACTAAGTGAGTAGACTTTTTTGAACTTGCCGAGCACACCATCCATATTGCTTTATAAAGCCGCAGGTAAATGACTTGTTGCAAAACGGCCTGGTCGCCAAAGTGCCAAAAGTCTACTCACTTAGAACCGCAGCCGTCCACGATCGAGCTGTTTTGTGTCTAACGGGCATCTTTCCGTCAATTACTCCCAATTTTGTCCAGTCAACGAATAGTTCAGACCGAAGTAATGTCTCAGCCCTTTGCTCATCTGAGCTTTTATCACGATATTCAGCATCGAGCATCCTGCATACGGCCTTAACGATCGCGCGGAATCTATCCTCATCGGATATCTGTCTGTGTGTCAGAAGAAGTACATCGTAGCCCATGGCCTGAAGGGCTGTCATGCGGTCAGCGTCACGCAAGCCATCCCCTGCGCGTCCGTGCGAGGCCTTCCCCTGGCATTCAATGGCCACCTGTCGCCTGCCGTCCGTCGAAGAAAGAAGTAGGTCGATATATACACGGGACTTTCCCACAATCGCTCGAGCACTTGTGCTTAGCGTCACTTCGACATTGAGCTCTATGCCGCAAAACCCTTCGCCTCCCAGGGCTCGCGGCAGTCCAAGCAACAAATACGCCTCGACCTCAAAAGGCGACGCGGCACCCAATGGAACGAGTTGCGATACCGCCATAAATCTATTGCCGTAACGCATCCCGCAAACATCTGAACAAAAACGGTCAAGGTCTCTGCCCAAAACCAAAGCGTCTCGACGCCATAAATTTGAAGCGGTGCCGTCTTCGGACGGGCAGCGCACCCAACCGAACGTTGTCGAAATCGCGCCCGAATCAATTGCGCGCGTAAGCTCCGCCTCAAGTGCCGCCGGCAGAGCGCACACCGCAAACAAGCCACACATCTCCGCCAATACCAAAAGAAGCTGAAGATCCGTCAGATGCCGCGACATGATGAATGCCGTCAGTAGAGGAGACGTAACCAAAAATCCATGCTCCGTTTCCAGCACGGATTCCCTGGGGAGCTCACCAAGGAACAGCCGCTGCCTAATGCTGGCAGGGCAAGTCCGTTTGTTTCTCGTCCGAACCAATGTATACAGCGGAAAACCGAGCGCAACCGCAGCCGTCGGGTTACGGGCGAGTTCATATCGCTGCCGGTCTTCTTCCGGCCGTGGAAGCGGCGGACACAAAGCGCGGACCTGAGGGGGCAAACGCCAGTACCTAAAAGCCGATATGTCACAAAGCAAATCCTTCATAAGCACAGGAAAACACGAATTTCAACCCAATCGGTCTCGCATTGGCGCGAACGCACCAAAAGATGGCGTCGAACGGACTGCTAAGTTTTCAACAGCCCTCCCCAACTGACCAAAAGCTTGCCGAGAACTGGACGAAGCCCTGTTGAAAACTCCTTTTATTTCTCACGCCGAAGCTTTGCGCGGCAAGTGAGTAGACTTTTTGGAACATCCCGAGCAGACCGGTCATCTTGCTTTTCAAAACCACAGGTAGATAGCTTGTTACAAAACTGCCTGGTCGCCAAAGTGCCACAAGTCTACTCACTTAGGTTGCAGAGCGCCCCCGTTAGCTGCAATTCCAAGGTATTAAGCACTATCGGGCTCAGATCGTCATACTGGACAAGAATTTGAGTTGAGTTTTCAGGGACAGATGCGCCATCGGTACACCAAAAACAGTCACTGATACCGATAAAAGGGATACTCGAGTGCATGAGGGCCCGTGCAAAAGAGCTTCCGCCCGCTTCGCACTCCGCAACCACGGTGCAGTAAAGGCCCGCGTCTGCATGCTCGATCGACACCTCCCCTGTCGGAAACGCCTTGCGCACAAGCGCCACCAGGCCATCGCGCGCCTCACGAGCACGTACGCGTACGCGGTTCACGTGTCGCTCGTAATCGCCCGATTCGAGCAAGCGGGCCAACGCGACCTGATCTACGGAGCTGACCGATGAGGCATAAAAACCAAGCTCACGTCTAAACCGATCCATCAGCTCATCCGGCAGCACCATATACGCCAAACGCAGGGCCGATGACAGGCTCTTAGAAAAGGTATTGGTGTAGATGACCGATTGGGCAGCATCGATCGATGCGAGCGCTGGGATCGGCTTGCCAGCAAGGCGAAAATCGCAATCAAAGTCATCTTCGATGAGGTATCGACCCGACCGATCGGCAGCCCAGCTCAGCAGTGCGTAGCGACGCGCGATGCTCGTCACCAGGCCAGTCGGATATTGATGAGACGGCATTAGGTGAAGAACATCCGCCCCGGCATCGAGCAGCTCGCCCAAGTTAACGCCCTCACCATCCAGCGGAATATGCCGCACCTTGCAGCCCATGGCCTGATAGATGCGCGTCAGACGCAAGTAGCCCGGGTCCTCGACAGCGTATGTCTTGTCTGCGCCAAGCAGCTGAACCAACATGGTATCGAGCACCTGAGCGCCCGCACCGATGACGATGTTGTCGGGATTGACGTTCATGCCCCTCGTCCCGCGAAGATGATGCGCAATTGCATGCCGCAGCCGAGCGGTGCCTTGCACAGGTGCGGGCGAGAAGATTTCGCGCTCATCTTCGGAGGTCAGCGTTGCCCGCAGAGCACTTTGCCAGAGACGTGCGGCTTCCAAGGCGGAAGGAGAGAGCGGGGCGAATTGCTCGGGCTGCCCATCAGCATCATGTGCGTTAAGGCCCGCAGGAGCGGAATCTCGATCGGCATCCTCCGCAGCCGAAGCCAGAACCGGGACTTCGGGAAGCTCGCACGCATAGTAGCCACGGCGAGGCTTTGAGCAAATATAGCCCTCGGCAAGCAACTGGCTATATGCATTTTCGATCGTAATGACACTGATTCCCAGATGGCTGGCAAAGGCACGCTTGGACGGCAGGTGCTCCCCCGCCGCAATGCGACCAGCAACGATATCATCTCGAATTTGCTGGTAAACATACTCATAGAGCGATGCTCCGCCACGTTGTTCCA
>CAKTUC010000036.1 GCA_934617135.1 uncultured Collinsella sp.
TTTGCCTGCAGCTGCTTGTAGTACGGGATGCAGCGCGCCATGACAAACCAAAACACCAGGCCGATGGCGGGCGTGCAGATTAAAAAGATGATGCCAAGCTTAAGGTCGATGGCGAGAGCCGCGACCATGGAGCCCACCGCCAGGAAGGGCCAGCGGATGAGCATGCGCACGCCAAGCGCCACGGCGAGCTGAACTTGGTTGACATCGTTGGTGATACGCGTGATGAGCGACGGCGTGCCAAAGCGATCGAGCTCGGCGTAGCTCAGCTTGTTGATGTGCTCGTAGAGCGCACCGCGAATGTCGGTGCCCATACCCTGCGAAGTCAGTGCCGCCATCTTTTGGCAGACGAGCGTAAACGAGATGCCAATCACGGCCATGGCGCCAAGCAACATGCCGTAGTGGACGACGGCGTTGACGTCGTGCGCGCCAATGCCCTTGTCGATCATCTGCGCAATCACCAGCGGCGTCAGCAGGTCGAATACCACTTCGATCAACTTGCACGCAGGACCGATCACCATATACCGGCGAAACTTACCGCCGAAACGCCTAAGCAGCTCAATCATAAAAAGGCGCTCCCTATCATCATCTCTATTCAATCTGATTCATGATAGTACGGCGAACCCTGAAGATGCGTAAGCAACTCGTTACAGATGTAAGGGCAACGGCCACTAGCGCCCAAGGCACGTAGCAGCCGATGTTTTGGCAACGCCAGCGAGTTCCACTAAGCACGGGATTGAATTCTTCAGATTAATGCGCCTTTACGGGTGATTTTTGGACGAAGTGGCCCGGCCGTCGGCGAGATATTTGGTAGTCGAGCGATCCCGCAGGCGCAGCCGAGGACCAGCGAGACACCAAATATCTCGCCGCCGGCCGGGCCAAATCGCGGCACCAAAAAGCGCCCGTGCGCTCGATGGATTCGGATGCCCGACAGAGGCTCCTTATGGCTGCTTCCTTCCGGACCTGACCAGATTCGGAACATGTCGTCATCCGAACCCATCGAACGCGCTAGGCGCTCGGTATATCTTACCCGCTCCCGCCCGCCACGGCAAGATAGCTAATTTGAGCGGGGCTATTTTGACTACTTTTGACTACCCGGACGACCAGATTGGCAAAAGCAGTCAAAATAGCCCCGTCCCAAAAAGACTGGTCTGGTGTTGCGCCACGAAAAGGGCCTATCTACTACGTTTAGGCCGTAGGGGTCGACCATAGCCAGCTTTTTCGATAATCAGCAAGCTGTCTACCTGCGTTTTTATTTTCGCAAATTCCGAGATGGTCGAGGATACCCGGTTAAACGTAGTAGATAGCCGCCTTTTGTGGCGAACGCTCCGATTCGAAGCTCAAGCCAGCCAGCTTCGGATGGCCATTCTCGAAGTTGCGGTGGAATAGCTCCTGTTTGGCTGCTCAAGCCGCAAAAACAGGAACTATTCCACCGCAACTTATTGAGGGTTGGCTGGAAAGAGCTCTAGATGCGGGCGAGGTCGTAGGCTTGGGCGGCGGCTTCGCCGGCGCAGATGAGGTTTGTGGTGGCTTCTTGGGGGTCAAGCGCTTGGTCGAGGGGCATGGGCTTGCGACAGATGGGCAGCACCAGATCGATGCCCTGCTCGTATACCGCATCCAAGTTGTCGGCGCGGCCGCCCACGACGGCGACCACCGGCTTGCCATAGCGCTTGGCGCGACGTGCCACGCCCACCGGCGCCTTGCCGGCGGCAGACTGCTCGTCCATATTGCCCTCGCCTGTTATGACCAGGTCGACATCGCGCACGCGCTCGTCGAACCCGACGAGGTCGAGCACGGTCTCCACACCCGAGCGCAGCTCGGCGCCAAGTGCCAGCAAAGCAGCCCCCAGCCCACCGGCAGCGCCCGCGCCGGGCACGCCGAGCACCGAGCCAAACGTTCGCGCGCCCTCGGACACACGCAGCAACCCTTGAGCCCGAGCCTCGGCAATCGCCGTATCGAGCAGACGACCGTAGCCGACCATCCAGCTGTCATACCTGCTCAGCGCCCGGGCATCATCCGTCGGCAGGCCCTTCTGCCCGCCAAATACCGCCAGCGCGCCACGACGTCCCACGAGCGGATTCTCGACATCGGAAAGCACGACGACACGCACGCCATCCAGTGCCCGCACCGCCGGCACCAGATCAACACCGGCCGCTTGCTCAAGGCCCGCGAGCCCCGGCGCAATATCGCAGCCACGATCATCAACAAGACGAGCGCCCAATGCCTGCAGCATGCCGGCGCCGCCGTCGTTGGTGGCACTGCCGCCCAGTCCTATATATAGCGTCTTCGCCCCCGCGTGAACCGCGCGGAGCATGAGCTCGCCCACGCCATAGGTCGCAGCAGCCAGTGCCGCCGACTCCGTGCAAGGCGAATACCCAATGCCCGCGGCCTCGGCCATCTCGATGACCGCAGACGCGCGCTCGGCATCCATCAGCATTCGGGCAGGCACGCGATTGCCCAGAGGGCCTGCGACCTCGCAGGTCACGACCTCACCGCCGCACGCGGCGACGGCGTCGAGTGTTCCCTCGCCGCCGTCCGCCAACGGCAGCGTGCTCATCTCGGCATCGGGCCACACGCGGCGCACGCCCTCGGCAACTGCCGACTCCGCCTGCGAGCTCGACACGCTGCCCTTAAAGGAGTCGATTGCCAACAACACGCGACGGGGACGACGCCGCGCGGGCCCAAAGTCGACCGCCGCGCTAGCAACCTCGCCGGCATCAGTCAGCGCCGCGGCGTGAGCGGCGTGTGCCTCAAGATCGGACCCGCAGCCGCAACCATCCGCGCCGCGCAAACCGGCAAAATAGCTGCTCAGCACTTCACGGCACTCGTCTGCCAGCACGCCGGCCGTCACATTAAAGCGATGATTCAGACGCGAATCGGCATTGAGGTCGTATAGCGAACCCAGCGCGCCCGCCTTGGCATCGGCCGCGCCATACACGCAGCGGCCCACGCGCGCGTTGACCATAAGGCCCGCGCACATGCAGCAGGGCTCGAGCGTCACATAGACGGTGCAGTCGGAAAGACGCCAGCGGCCGAGCGCCTGTGCGGCCGAGCGCAGCGCCGCAAACTCAGCATGCGCCGAAGGGTCTTGATCGAGCTCGCGACGATTGTGCGCCCGCGCGACGATCTCGCCCGCGCACACCACCACGGCACCAATGGGCACCTCGCCCACCGCCGCGGCAGCGCGCGCCTCGGCCAGCGCCTCGCGCATGAACTTCTCGTCGATTTCGGTGATCGTCATCGCTCGCCTTCCCTGTTGCAAATTCAAAACGATGCTATCATTACGACTCACGGAGAGATGGCAGAGCGGTTGAATGCGGCGGTCTTGAAAACCGTTGAGCGCGAGAGCGTTCCGGGGGTTCGAATCCCCCTCTCTCCGCCACTTTTAGTGATTCACCGGTGTCATGGTTCGTTCGAACAGCGCATCGACCACGTCGGCGATCTCGGACCGACGCTCAAGATCGTGACCCGATTCCCACCATTTTGTGAACAGTCGAATAATGCCGCCAGCGATAAACTCCGATGTTGTCTCGAGCGACACGGGGGCCAATGCGTCTTCGTCAAGTGTGCTCATTACGCGCTCGCGGATGGAGTGGGCAATGCGGTCGCAAATCATGCTGGTCAGCATGCCCGACATGCTGCTCTCCAAGATGTTGTCCATGAGCTGATCATGCGCCAGAATCATATCCATAGCGTCGGCGAACACCTCATGACGGAGCACGCGCACGTCGTCGGCCGGCGCCGCGCTCCCCTTACCGGTCCGCTTTTGCGGCAGGCCCGACATGAGCTCATCGATATAGAATGTGAAGTAATCGTTTTTGTCGCGGAAGTGCTTGTAGAACGTCGTGCGACGAATCATGGCGCGGTCGCACAGCATAGCGACCGTCACGTCCTCAAACCGATGCTCTTCGAGCAACTCGGTAAAGGCCTCGAACAGGGCCCGATAGGTTTTCTTGATGCGGAGATCCATCCGTATCGCCACCCTCAAGGAAAAGACAGCACTCAGTAATCTGTCGCATATCTTACACCTGTATCGCGCGCCCCCTGGCTGATAGCCTCACCTTGGCGGAAACATAACGCTTACCGGAAAGTTCTGCACCGTCAAAGGTTGCGGGTATACTAGTAGCGTTACACCAACGGCAGTCGGCGCAAGACGCCGCGGCCATTCGAAACGGAGACACCATGATTCCCGTCATCATCGGTATCGTTGTTGTCGTTGTGATTGTCTGCGCCATCGCCGGCATTTACAACAACATGGTCACCAAGCGCAATCGCATCGATAACGCCTGGCAAAACATCGACACGCAGCTGCAGCGCCGCAACGATCTTATCCCCAACCTGGTAGAGACCGTCAAGGGCTATGCCAAGCACGAGCAGAACACGCTCGCCGCCGTGGTCAACGCGCGCAACGCCGCCGTGAGTGCCACCACGCCCGAGGCAAAGATGGAAGCCGACAACGTGCTGACCGGTGCACTGCGCCAGCTCTTTGCCGTGGCCGAGGCCTACCCCGACCTTAAGGCGAACACCAACTTTACGCAGCTCCAGGCCACGCTCGAGGATACCGAGAACAAGGTGAGCTACGCACGCCAGAGCTACAACGACTGCGTGCTCAGCTACAACAACGCCATCCAGACGTTCCCGGCCGTCATTTTCGCCGGCATCTTCCAGTTTAAGGAGCGCCAGGGCTTCGAGGCCGCCGAGGCCGCCCGCCAGGCACCGACCGTCAAGTTCTAACATCGTTGCCTGATGTGACAACGCTGAGCCCGCAGGGCGGAGAGCAAGTTCCCTCCCGGCGCACTCCGCAGGACGAAAGAACCCCCGCCGCACGAAGTGCGCAGCGGGGGTTCTTTCATGTCCGAGGACGCGCCGGAAAGGAAGGTTGCCCTCGGGCCGGACAGATAAAGACAGGTTACGCGACGACGCAAACCCAGTTGTGCTTATCCTCAACGGCACCAGACTGGATGCCAGTCAGGGTCTCGCGGAGCTTCTTCATCACGGGGCCAATCTCGGTGTAGCCAGCCGGGAAGGTCACGGTCTCGTCGGCGCCGTAGACCTTGTTGTCGATCTCGCCCACCGGGGAGATGACGGCAGCGGTGCCGCACAGGCCGCACTCAACGAAGGTGCCGGCCTTGACCTCGGCCCACTCGACGGGACGCTGGTCGACGGTCATGCCCAGGTCCTCGGCGACCTGAACGAGCGAACGGCGGGTGATGGAGGGCAGGATGGAGTCGGTGTGCGACTGCGGAACGACGAGGGTGCCGTCCTCCTTCACGAACAGGACGTTGGCGCCACCGGTCTCCTCGACATAGGTGCGGGACTCGGAGTCGAGATACAGGTTCTCGGCGTAGCCCTCGCGATGAGCTTCCATCGTGGGCTTGAGGGACATGGCGTAGTTGAGGCCGGCCTTGATGTTGCCGGTGCCGTGCGGTGCAGCACGGTCGTACTCGGAAACACGCAGCTTGACGGGCTTAAGGCCACCCTTAAAGTACGGACCGACCGGGGTCACGAGAATGCGGAACGTGTACTCAGGAGCGGGAGCCACGCCGATCACGTCACCGGAGCCGATCATAAACGGACGCACATACAGGGTTGCGCCGGAGCCGAAGGGCGGAACCCAGGCGGCGTTGGCAGCGACGACCTGCTTGACAGCCTCGACAAACTTGTCCTTGGGGAACGGGGGCATCTCCAGGCGCTCGGCGGAGTTGTACATACGCTCGGCGTTCATGTCAGGGCGGAAGCAGACGATGCTGCCGTCCTCGGCGGTGTAGGCCTTCAGGCCCTCAAAGACCTCCTGGCAGTAGTGGAAGATGCCGCCGCACTCGGAGACGTGCATGGTGTGGTCGGTGGTCAGGCCGCCCTCGTCCCACTCGCCATCCTTCCAATGGGCCTCGTAGCTGTAATCAGTCTTCATGTAGCCAAAGCCGAGGCTACCCCAATCGATATCCTTCTTCTCGACAGTCATATGTCGCTCCTTACATACGCGGTTGCATACTCGCGAACCCGCACGCAAGGACCGAAGCCGGCCGCGTCGCAACGTCGCAAACCCGGAGCGTAGGGCCGGGCAGGACACGCGGGCAACATCAAAGCCGATGGCGCGTCGATTCGCATGCAGGAGATTGTACTCCCCGCGCGCCGCGGATAAAACGCTTTTCTTTAACTAAGTAAAGTATTTTCATTTGCAACAGATATAAAAAGACCCGCCACCGCAATGGGTGACGGGCCTTTGAATCAATGCTCGAAAGTAGTCGCGGACTACGCGTTCTTCTTCCCGAGCTTGGACTTGACCAGGCCGACCACGGTCGGAATGATCGACACGGCGACAATGCCGATGATTAGCAGCTCAAAGTGCTCCTGCACAAAGGGGATGCCGCCAAAGAAGTAACCCAGCAGCGTAAAGACCGTCGACCAGGTAATGCCACCCAGCACGTTAAAGATGACAAAGTTGCGCCAGTGCATGCCGCCCATGCCGGCGATAAAAGGCACAAAGGTGCGGATGAACGGGAAGAAGCGGCCCAGAAAGATGGCCAGATGGCCCCACTTATCCAGGAAATCCTCGGACTTTTTGATGCGCTCGGGCGTCATGGCCTTTACCTTGCCCGAGGCAATGATCTTGCGACCGAAGAAGTGACCGATCATAAAGTTGCACTGATCGCCCAGGATGGCTGCGGCCCAAGCGGTGGCAAGAAGCGCCACGATGTTAAAGCCACCGTTGTGGGCAAAGAAGCCCGAGGCAAACAGCAGCGAGTCGCCGGGGAGGAACGGGAAGAACACCACGCCCGTCTCGATAAAGATAATCAGGAACACGCAGCCGTAGGCCATGAGCGGGCCGGCGGCGATCCAGCTGGCAATCGCAGTGCGCGGGTCCTTAAGCAGCTCGGCAATAAAGTTGATGAAACCCATGAAGTAAAACCTCTCAGTTGTGGGCGCGGACACGTCCAAGTTGACCAGTATACGGTTGCGGCGCGAGCGCGGGCCAAACCCCTCAAAAGTCTTACTTCATTACCAGCAAGTTTGCATAACTGACACCTGTCGCGTAAAGCCGAGCAAGATTGCTCTTCCTAATCCCTAGCGAATCGCTATACTTTATTGAATCGCATTGTCACGGCGCTAAGGGAGGGCGGCCGGTGAGCTTTATCAATACCATTCGCGAGGACATCAAGACCGTCCAGGCGCAAGACCCCGCTGCGCAAAACGGTCTGGTCATCTTCCTTTCCTATCCTGGCCTGCACGCCAAGTGGAACCACGTGCCCGAGCACTGGCTCTGGGAGCACGGTCATCGCTCACTCGCCCGTGTGCTCTCGCAAATCACCCGCCACATCACCGGCGTCGAGATTCATCCTGCCGCGCAGATCGGCAAGCACTTCTTTATCGACCACGCCATGGGCGTCGTTATTGGCGAGACCACCATCGTGGGCGACAACTGTGTGCTCTACCAGGGCGTTACGCTCGGCGGCACCGGCAACGAGACCGGCAAACGCCACCCCACCCTGGGCAACAATGTCACGGTGGGCACGGGCGCCAAGGTGCTTGGCAACATCCGCATCGGCAACAACGTCAAGATTGGCGGCAACTCGGTCGTCGTCAAGGACGTGCCCGACAACTGCACCGTCGTGGGCGTGCCCGGGCGCATCATCAAGCGCAACGGCTGTCGTGTGTTCGAGGAGAGCTTCGACGCCAAGCAGCATCGCGAGTACATGCCCGACGATGCCGCCGAGCAGAGTGCGCTCAACCGTCAGGGCATCACCGAGAACGCCCGTCGCGTCAAGGAGCTCGAACAGGAGGTGGCCGAGCTCAAGGCCCTCGTCGCCAAGCTCGTGGACGAGCGCTAGGACCGCAAGGGCAACCGCCACAGCATAAACGCCAACACAAAAGGCGCGCCGGGAAATCCGTCCCCGGCGCGCCTTCTTTTCGATGTGACATGCGGGACTGCCCCTTTGTCACCTTATGCGAACTGGCTCAGGTAGAGATCGGCGTAGGCCCCCTCGGCAGCCAGCAGCTCCTGGTGCGTGCCTTGCTCGATGATGTTGCCGTGGTCCATGACCAAGATCAGGTCGGCATCTACGATCGTCGACAGGCGATGCGCGATCACAAAGCTCGTGCGCCCGCGCATGAGCGCGTCCATGGCGCGGCCGATGGCAAGCTCGGTGCGCGTATCCACGCTCGACGTCGCCTCGTCCAGGATGAGAATCGCCGGGTTGTTGAGCAGCACGCGCGCGATGGTCAGCAGCTGACGTTGGCCCTGGCTGATGCTCTCGGCATCGTTAGCCACACGCGTGTCGTAGCCCTGCGGCATAGTGCGCACAAAGAAGTCGACCTGCGCGGCGCGTGCGGCCGCCACGATCTCATCGCGCGTTGCCTCGGGGCAGCCATAGGCGATGTTCTCGGCAATGGTGCCATCGAACAGCCAGGCGTCCTGCAACACCATGCCAAACTGCCGGCGCAGCTCGCCGCGGTCCATGCGGCTCGTGTCTACGCCATCGAGCGTGATGCGCCCGCCGTCGATCTCGTAGAAGCGCATGAGCAGATTGATGAGCGTGGTCTTGCCCGCGCCCGTGGTTCCCACCACCGCGATCTTCTGGCCCGGCTCAGCGGTAAACGACACGTCGCGCATGAGCGGCTTGTCGGGCGCATAGCCAAAGCGCACGTGCTCAAAGGCGACACGACCCTCAACCTTGCCCGGCAGCTTGGCGGCATCGGCCGGCAGCGGGTCGGCGTCCATCTCGGGCTCGTCAAGCAGGTCGAACACGCGCTCCGCGCTCGCCAGTGCGCTCTGTAGCGAGTTGAAGGTAAACGAGAGCTGCGTCATGGGCTCGGACGCCTCGTAGATAAACTGGAAGAACGCCTGGAACACGCCGACGGTCATGTGACCGGCAACCAGCATACTGCAGCCCACGAGCGCAATCACGATTTGCGCCAAACGGCCGATAAAGCGTACCGCGGGTCCGACGGCATTGATCATAAAGTCGGCCTTGGTGCTCACGCGCGCCAGCTCCTTTGAGGCCTCGTGCACCTCGGCAGAGCTCTGGCGCTCGCGATTAAACGCACGGATCACCAGACGGCCCGAGTAGCCCTCCTCGACCGCACTCGTAATCTTGGACACCCACTCCTGGCGCTCGCCCGTCACATCGTGCGTGCGGCGCGACACGACCTTGGTCACCAGCAGCGACAACGCCGTAAAGAACAAAAAGACGAGCGTGAGCGGCACGCTAAACACGAACATCACACTCACGGCGCCCACCACGGTACCGATCGATACCAGCAGCTGCAGCAGGCCGCGCTGCATGCTTTCGGACATCTTGTCCAGGTCGTTGGTCGCACGGCTCACGACCTCGCCGGGGCGATGCGCGTCAAAGTAGGCGAGCGGCAGACGGTTGAGCTTTTGCGCGATGCGGTTGCGCAGACGCAAGTTGAGGCGCTCGGCAACGCTCGACATCAAAAAACTCTGAAGCGCGTAGAACGAGGCGGCGGCGGTCCAAATCATAAAGTAGATGAAAATGGTCCTGCCGCAGTTTTCCCAGGTAATGCTGAAGGTGGTGTTGTTGGCAAACGCCAGCTTCATATGCCCCCACAGCTCATCGATCACGCGGGCGCTGTAAGCCGGTGCTGCCGTGTTAAAGATGACATAGAACACGATGCTCGCGAACACGATATAGAAGCGCCAATGGTCGCCGGCAGCCTCGCTCCACAGGCGACGCACCGTCGCCCAGGTGTCACGGGGCGTCTCGTCCTCGTCCTCTTCATCTACGTCGCGCATGCGCTCCGCCTCGGCGCGGGCACGCTCGTCCTCGGCACGCTCGTTTTCCTCGTAGAGCGCCTGGCGGCGGGCCTCGCGCTCAGCAGCGGCCTTGGCGGCGTCCAGGTCGGACGCGGCGGCCGTTTCCTCGACTGTCTCCGCAATTGCGGCGTCATCGGCGACGCCCTGCTTCTTGAGCTCCTCGGTCATGCTACTCACCTCCCTTCATCTGCGATTCCGCGATAGCGCGGTACACCTCGCAGGTTTCCATGAGCTCGTCGTGCGCGCCCAAGCCCACGACCTCGCCGTCCTTGAGCACCACGATCTGATCGGCATGCAGAATGGTCGAGATGCGCTGGGCGATGATGAGCACCGCGGCATCGCGCGTCTCGTCCTGCAGCGCATGGCGCAGGGCCGCATCGGTCTTAAAGTCCAGGGCCGAAAAACTGTCGTCGAAGATATACAAGTCGGCGCGCTTCATGAGCGCGCGGGCAATCGCCAGGCGCTGGCGCTGGCCACCCGAGAAGTTCGTGCCGCCCTGGGCCACCGGCGTGTCGAGCCCCTGGGGCTGGTCGAGCACAAACGTGCTCTGAGCAACCTCCAACGCATGGAGCATGTCGGCCTCGGTCGCGCCCTCGTTGCCAAAGCGCAGGTTGCTCGCCACGGTACCCGAGAACAGCCATGCCTTCTGCGGCACGTAGGCGATGCGCCCGCGGATCTCATCTTGCGAAAGGTCGCGCAGGTCGACACCGTTCAGGCGAATGGCACCCTTCGTGGCATCGTGGAAGCGCAGCAGCAGCTTTGCCACCGTCGACTTGCCCGAGCCCGTCGAGCCCACGATCGCCGTGGTCTGGCCGCGACGGCAGGCAAAGCTCAGGTCGCATAGCGTGTCCTCGTCGGCGTCGTCAAAGCGAAACGACATGTGGTCGAACACAGCCACCGCGTCGGGCCCATCTGCGGACTCAGGCGCCCCGTCGCCCAGCGTACGCCCGCCGTCCACAATGCTCGGCTCAATTTCGAGCACCTGCTGCGCGCGGTTGAGGCACGCCGCAGCGCGCGGAAGCGTCAGCACCACCATCTGCGCCATCATCACAAAGAACAGGATCAGAAGCGCATATTCCAGCACGGCCGAGATGCTGCCGATTTGCATGGCATGGACGCCCACGCGGTTACCGCCCACCCACAGCACCGCCACCTCGGCGATGTTCATCAAAAAGAAGCTTGAGCTGTCGAGGCCCACAAACAGGTGGTTGACCTTGATGGCATTGGCCGCGTAATCGCTAAACACCTCGTCCAGGCGCTGCTCCTCGTGGCGCTCCTTGTTAAATGCGCGAATGACGCGCACGCCCACGATGTTCTCGCGCAGCACCACGTTCATGCGGTCGATAAAGCTCTGCAGGCGCATAAAGATCGGCGCGGCGTTGGCCACGGTAAAGACCGCCGCCACCAGCACGATCGCAACGACCACGCCCAGCAGCGTGCCCATGGCGGGATCGATAAACCAGGCAAAGATGATACCCGCCACAGCCAAAAACGGCACGGGTAGCACCAGCTGAATCGTCTGCAGAATCGCCTGCTGAATCACGTTGATGTCGTTGAGCGAGCGCGTGATCATCGAACCCGTTCCAAAGCGCTCAAAATCGCTGGCGGACAGCTCGAGCGACTTGTCGTAGACGGCATTGCGGATGTCGCAGGCAACATTGGCCGCCAGACGGGCCGAAAGATAGCAGCCCAGCACCGCGCCGCCGCTGGCCATGCCGGTCGCGATGAGCATATACAGGCCGTTGCGCAGGATGTAATCGACGTCGCCCGTCGTGATGCCCGTGTTGACCATGTTCGCCAACATCGTGGGCACCAGCAGTGTGCCGACGTTGTCTATCAACAGCACCAGCAGCGTTACCGCAATCAGCCTGCGATACGGCTTCATAAACCTCATTAAGAGTCGCATGTCTTCCCTTCGCCCTTATCGTCAGCCTCGTTCTCGGCGGCCACCTGTCGCTTAAACGCCTCGCACTCCTCGTTAAGAACATGGGAGAACTTCCCGACCAAGCGCATGATCTCGCACTGCTCCCATGGCTCAAGCGCCTCAAACGCCTGCCGCTCGGCCTTTTGCGCCGGCAGTGCATAGCGCTCGGCAAACCGCCTGCCTTCTTCGGTCAGGCAAACAACCTTGTTCTTACGGCTGCCTTCGGCGAACTCCAGCGTCGCAAGCCCACGCGCCGTCAGGGTCTTAATTGCCGAGTTGATGGTTTGCTTGCTGTAGAACCATTCGCTCGTCAACCGACTCACGGCAACGCTGCCGCCCGCCGCACTGGTGTCGACGAGCATCCAGTAGGCGCAGTCCGAAAGGCCACAGGTGCGCGCGAACTCCGAATAGATGCGGTCTAGCCCGTTGAGCATCCGATCGAAATCGACCGGGCTAACTGCGTTGTTCATCTCTCCCACCATTCGATAGTCCGAGTTTTGACTAATTGAGGCTTCAGATTAGTCCGAGTTTTGACTATCGTCAAGGGCGGCCGTGCAAGACGCGAGACCTATACAACATATCGACAAAAAAGACCGCCGGCACGGGGGCAGCGCCGGCGGTCACGAGAGAAAATCGATTGTTGGCTGCTAGGCGGCGACGGCCTCGTAGACCGTAGCACCCGAGAAACTATCGTGCAGGCTCTTACCGCAGATCCAAGGCAGCTCGACGACCTCGCAGACCGTGTTGACCAGCTCGGAGCAGTCAGTAAAGTGGCCCTTATCGTTGAGGGCCTCGCAATC
>CAKTUC010000037.1 GCA_934617135.1 uncultured Collinsella sp.
GTCAGGGGTTCGATCCCCCTCGTCTCCACCCGAGCATTGAATGAGGCTCCAACGCAAGTTGGGGCCTTTTTTCATATAGGCACACAAGGTCAAAGGCGGCACCATGATCCTTCTGGTCGACAAGATCGAAAAAAGCTTCGGCGCGCGCGTCCTTTTTAGCGGCGCGTCCTTCCAGATCAACCCCGGCGAGCGCTTTGCGCTCGTGGGACCCAACGGCGCCGGCAAAACCACCATGCTCAAAATCATCATGGGTATCGACAGCCCCGACGCCGGCCAGGTCCAGTATGCCAAGGACTGCCAGGTAGGCTACCTAGAGCAGGAAACCAACCTGGAGCACAAGGACACCACCATCCTCGCCGAAGTCATGGCGGCCGCCAAGGAAATCCGCCGCATGGGCGAGCGCGCCAACGAGCTGCAGGCCCAAATCACCGATCTCTCCGAGCAGGGCAAGGACGTCGACGCCCTCCTTAACGAGTACGGCCAGGTCCAGGACCGCTTTGAGCACCTGGGCGGCTACGAGCTCGAGAGCAACGCGCGCAAAATCCTGTCCGGCCTGGGCTTTAAAGTCACCGACTTTAAGCGCCCGTGCTCCGAGTTCTCGGGCGGCTGGCAGATGCGCATCGCGCTGGCCAAGCTCTTCCTACGCCACCCCGACTTGCTGCTTCTGGACGAGCCCACCAACCACCTGGACCTCGAAAGCGTTCAGTGGCTGCGAGGCTTTATTGCCAACTACGACGGCGCCGTCCTCATCGTCAGCCACGACCGCGCCTTTATGGACGCCTGCGTCGACCACGTCGCCGCCCTCGAAAACCGCCGCGTAACCACCTACACCGGCAACTACAGCAGCTACCTTAAGCAGCGCGAAGACAACCTGGAGCAGATGCGCGCCAAGCGCGCCGCCCAGGAGCGCGATATCGCCCACATGCAGGTCTTCGTTGACAAGTTCCGCTACAAGCCCACCAAGGCCGCCCAGGCCCAGGAGCGCATCCGCAAGATCGAGCAGATCAAAAAGGAGCTCGTCATCCTGCCTGAGGGCCACAAGCACATCGACTTTAAGTTTCCCGACCCGCCGCGCTCGGGCGACATGGTCGTGGGCCTGGAGGGTGTGTCCAAGTCCTACGGCGACAAGCACATCTACAGCGACATCGACCTCAAGCTCTACCGCGGCGAGCACGTGGCGCTCGTCGGCCCCAACGGCGCCGGTAAGTCCACCCTCATGAAGATCATCGCCGGCCTGGAGCCGCCCACCACCGGCACCCGCGATCTGGGCACCAACGTTGGCGTCGCCTACTATGCCCAGCACGCGCTCGAGGGCATGACCGAGTCCAACACCGTCCTGCAAGAGATCGACACCGTCACGCCCAAGTGGACCGTGCCGCAGCAGCGCAGCCTGCTGGGCGCCTTCCTGTTTAGTGACAACGATTCCATCGAAAAGCAGGTCCGCGTCCTCTCCGGCGGCGAAAAGGCGCGTCTGGCCCTTGCAAAGATGCTCGTGGCTCCCGAGGCGCTCCTGTGCCTGGACGAGCCCACCAACCACCTGGACATCGACTCGGTGGATATGCTCGAGAACGCCCTGCAAAACTTCCCCGGCACCATCGTGCTGATCAGCCACGACGAGCACCTGGTGCGCGCCGTGGCCAACCGCGTGATCGACATCCGCGACGGCAAGGTCACGGTCTACGACGGCGACTACGACTACTACCTCTACAAGCGCGAGGACCTCGCAGCCCGCGCCGCCGCCGAGGCGGCAGGTGAGAGCGTGCCCGCCGCAGGCAAGAACGCCAAGCCCGCCAGTGACGCCCAAGCCAACACCCCCGCCGCGGCACCCAAGCCTGCCGAGGGCAAAAAGACCAAGGAGCAGAAGCGTGCCGAGGCGCAGGCCCGCGCCGCGCTCAACAAAAAGCTCAAGGGCGTGCGCAACCAGCTCAAGAAGATCGAGGCCGAGCTCGACAAAAAGCGCGCCCGCTATGACGAGCTTATGGAATTGATGGCAAGCGAAGAGCTTTATGCCGATCAAGACAAGTTCAACGCCGCGCTGGGGGAATATAACGGCCTTAAGAAGGAGCTGCCCGAGCTCGAGGACGAATGGCTCGAGCTTTCCACCCAGATCGAGGAGGAGACCGCGCGTGAACTCTCGTAAAGCCGCCGCCGTGGCGATGAACATCGTCGCCATCGCCTGTCGCATCTGCGGAATCTTTATGAGCGCGATGACCGTGCTGCTGTGCTTTAGTGGCCTGACCGCCAAGCTACAGATCGTCGGCTTTGTCGTCGAGCTTTCGCGCGCGCTGCCGAGCGCCATTGCCGGCTACGGCGTCATCACGTCGCCCTTTGGCGGCGTGTTCCGCCTGGATTACGCCATCGTGGCCGTCATCCTCTTTGTGGCCGACTACCTGCTCACGCGCGCCTCGCGCCGCGTGCGCTAGGGAAACGCCATGTCCAGCAGCTACTTCATGAACCTGCTCGCCAGCGCCGTCGCCGTCATCGTGGGCATCGTCATCCACGAAAGCGCGCACGCCGCCGCGGCCTGGGCGCTTGGCGACAAGACGGCCCGTTCGCGCGGTCGCGTCTCGCTCAACCCGCTCAACCATATCGACCCGTTTGGCACCATCATTCTGCCGCTGCTTATGCTTGCCGCCGGCGGCCCGGTGTTTGCCTTCGCCAAGCCCGTGCCCGTCTACCTCAACAACCTTAAGCACCCCAAGCGCGACGAGGTCCTGGTGAGCGCGGCAGGCCCCGCGTCGAACATCGCACTCGCATGCCTGGCCGCAGCGCTCATGCACGCGGCATACGGCAACCTCTACGCCAGCATGTCCTTTGGCGTGGCGTCCCAGATCATGAACTTCGGCGCCACGTTCATCATGGTCAACCTGTCGCTTGCGTTCTTTAATCTCATCCCGATCCCACCGCTCGACGGCTCGTCGATCATCGTCCCGTTCCTCAAAGGCAAGGCGCTCGCCAACTACTACCGCCTGCAGCAATACGCCATGCCGATCCTTATCATCGTGCTGTACCTGCTGCCCATGTGGACCGGCATCGACGTGATCGGCCGCTATTTCGACGTTACCGTGTATCCGCTGGCAGAGCAGCTGCTCACCTTCGCAATCGCCGGCATCTAGGGTAAACTTACAGGTCGACCGTGCAGAACGGTCGCAACGTGCACCCAAACCGCGCCGCGAAGGCGCCGTCAAAGGAGGTCGAAGATGTCGTATCGCGTGTCGACGCAGGTCTACAGCGGACCGTTCGACCTGCTGCTGCAGCTGGTAACCCGCCAAAAAGTAGATATCGGCGCCATCTCGATTAGCGAGGTGGCTGAGCAATACCTGGCCGAGGCCGAGCGCATCGAGGCGCTGGACCTAGACGTGGCAAGCGACTTTTTGCTGGTCGCGGCAACCCTTTTGGACATTAAGGCCGCCTCGCTGGTGCCCCAGGAAGCCCCGAGCAAAACCATCGACGATAACGAGGACGATGATGAGCTCGAGGAGCTCAGCGCGCTTGACGGCGACGCCCTGCGCGAGGTCCTGATCCAGCGCCTGATCGCCTACAAGCAGTTTAAGGGCGCGGCGGCGGCCCTTGGCGCCCGCATGCAGGCTGAGAGCCGCATGCATCCGCGCGTGGCCGGCCCCGACCCCGAGTTCTTGGGCCTTATGCCCGACTACCTGGCCGGCATCACCCTGCGCGGCCTGGCCGTCATCTGCGCCGATCTGGACGGCAAACGCCAGACCTTCCTGCTGGAGGCCGAGCACGTGGCGCCGCATCGTGTGCCGCTCGACCTGACCGTTGCCTCGGTCGACCGCTTTACCATGGCGCACCAAACCTGCACCTTCCGCGAGCTGCTGGACGGCGACGCCACCACCGAGCAGCTCGTCGTCACCTTCTTGGCCATGTTGGAGCTCGCCAAGCGCGGCTCGCTCACCCTGAGCCAGGACGAGATCTTTGGAGCCATTCAGATTAACCGCGTCGAGGGCGCCGAGGCCTATGTGCCCGGCGAGGGCCCCGAGCTCATCGAATAGGAGCGGCCAGCCATGTCAAACCTTTCCACGCTGGAAGCAAACAGCCTCAAGGGCGCCCTCGAAGCGCTGCTGCTGGTCTCGAGCGACCCCGTGAGCGCGCCCGCGCTGGCAGGTGCGCTCGACATCGCCCCCGGCGAGTGTGCATCGCTGCTCGCCGAGCTCAAGGTTGAGTACGAGGAGGCCAACCGCGGCTTTCAGCTGCGCGAGGTCGCCGGTGGCTGGCGCCTGTTTACGCATCCCGCCTACCACGACGTGGTCGAGGCCTATGTGCTGAGCTGGGACACGCAAAAGCTGTCGCAGGCGGCGCTCGAGACGCTCGCCGTCATCGCCTACCATCAGCCCGTCACGCGCGAGGTGGTCAAGGGCATCCGCGGCGTCAACTCCGACGGCGTCATCGCGTCGCTCGTGGACAAGGGCCTGGTGCGCGAGCTCGGCCGCGACCCCCAGCGCGGTCAGGCTATCATCTACGGCACGACCAATGCCTTCCTAGAGAAGTTCGGCCTGCGCTCCACCCGTGACCTGCCTGATTTGGAACAGTTTGCCCCCGACGAGCAGTCGCGCCAGTTTATCCGCGAGCGCCTGAGCGGCCGCAGCATTCAGTCCACGCTCGAGGAGCAGGCCGAGGACCTGGACGAAGAGCGCGAGTTGCTCGATACCGATGTTGAGGATGTTGAGGCGATCGAGGGCGAGGTAACCCTAGTTAACGACAGCGCCTCGGAGGATATGCATGACGAGAACTAACGAAGCAGGGGAGACGCGCATCGTCGGCACCGCGGAATCGCCCGAATCCGGCGCCCAGCCCGTCTATCCGCACACCATGCGCCTGCAGCGCTTTTTGGCGCGCGCGGGCGTGGCGAGCCGACGCGGCTCGGAAGACCTAATGACCGCCGGCCGCGTAACCGTCAACGGCGAGGTCGCGACCGAGCTGGGCACCAAGGTCGACGTCGACCGCGACCATATCGAGGTCGACGGCATGCCCGTCAAGCTCAACCAGGGCGCCGCGTACCTGATGCTCTACAAGCCGACCGGTTATCTCACCACCATGAGCGACCCTCAGGAGCGTCCCTGCGTGGCCGACCTGGTTCCGCGCGACCGCTTTCCGGGGCTCTTCCCGGTGGGCCGTCTGGACCGCGACACCACGGGCCTTCTGCTCTTTACCACCGACGGCGATCTGTCTCAGGACCTGCTGCATCCCAGCAAGCACGTCTACAAGACCTACCAGGCACTCGTGGACGGCCGCCTGACGGACCGCGACTTGGAACCGCTCCGCCGCGGTATCGAGCTCGATGATGGCCTGTGCCAGCCGGCCATCTGCCGTGTCATTACCGCGCACGAGGCCGATGCCGTAGCTCCCCAGGGCGTCAAACCCGGCACCACCGCCGTGGAGGTCATCATCCGCGAGGGACGCAAGAACCAGGTCAAGCGCATGCTGAGCAAGATCCACCATCCGGTGATCCGCCTGCATCGCTGCAACTTTGCCGGCCTGGAACTCGAGGGCGTGGCCAAAGGCTCGTGGCGCGAGCTCACCGACCGCGAGGTGCAGATCCTCAAGGACGGCGGCATTCCGCCCAAGCAGGCCAGCGCCAAGCGCGGCGGCAAGCCCCAGGACAACCCTGCAAGCCGCACGCGCCACCACGGCAGCCACGGCTCCGCGCCCAAACGCAACACCTACCGCGAGCGCTACACGGGGTAGGCAACCTACCGCACCCCAGCACTCGCGAACCATACCAGCACGTCAACCACCGAAAGGAAGCATTGCATGATCGTCGCCATCGACGGCCCCGCCGGTTCCGGTAAGTCCACTATCGCTAAGGAGATCGCCCGTCAGCTGGGCTTTAACAAGCTCGACACGGGCGCCATGTATCGCGCCGTCACCTTTGCCGCGCTCGACCGCGGCATCGATCTGGACGACGAGGCGGCCATCGACGCCCTCGCCGAGCAGATCGAGATCCGCTTTACCAACGGCACCGGCGAGGATACGCGCCTGACCATCGACGGCGTGGACGCCTCTGCCGCCATCCGCACCCCGCAGGTGGACGCCAACGTCTCCAAGGTCTCGGCCTACCCGGGTGTGCGCGCCGCCATGCTCATTCACCAGCGCCGCGCCGCCGAGGACCGCGATATCGTGGCCGAGGGTCGCGACATCGGAACCGTCGTGTTCCCTAACGCGCAGGTCAAGGTCTTCCTGACCGCCGACCCGCGCGAGCGCGCCCGCCGCCGCGTGCTGCAGCGCCACCAAAACGACGCTCAGCCGCTCACGTCCGCGCAACTCGAGGCCGAGGTCGACGAGACCCTCGATGCCCTCAAGCAGCGCGACAAGCTCGACAGCAGCCGCGAGGTCGCGCCGCTCGTGCCCGCCGAGGACGCCGTGCACGTCGACTCCACCGCCCACACCATCGACGAGGTCGTCCGTATCATCGAGGACCTCATCAACCAAAGGAGGTAGCCCATGCGCCTGTTTAAGCAGACGCCCGAGGACTATTACAACGCCCCCTACGCCGAGTTCCCGGCGCTCATCCGCGCCGTCGTCGTGGTGGTCATGGCTATTCTGTGGGCCTTCTCCAAGCTCATGTGGCGCTGGAAGGTCGAGGACGCCGACCTGCTGTTTGAGCGCCAGGAGGGTCGCGGCAGCGTAGTCATCTGCAACCACACCTCGATGGCCGAACTCTTGGCCGTGGAGACGGCGCTGTTCTTTGGCGGCCGCCGCATCCGCCCCATCTTTAAGTCCGAGTTTGCCAAGAGCAAGATTGTGCGCTGGGCCTTTAGCCGCGTGGGCGGCATCCCTGTGGAGCGCGGTACTGCCGATATGAAGTGCCTGCGCGCCGCCCAGCATGCGCTGCAGCGCGGCGAGGACGTCCTGATCTTCCCCGAGGGCACGCGCATCCGCTCGCGCGAGATCAAACCCGAGGTCCATGGCGGCTTTGCGCTCATCGCTCAGATGGGCAAGGCGCCGGTCAACCCGCTCGCCATTTGTGGCTGGTCCGACATTACGCCTAAAGGCAAAAAGCTCATGCGCCCCAAAAAGTGCTGGATCCGCGCCGGCAAGGCCATTTCGCTATCCGATGCTCCGGCCGAGCTCAAGCGCAAGGAACGCCTGGCCTGGTTTGAGTCCGAGGCCATGAGTCGCGTCTACGCCATGCGCGACGACCTGTGCGCTGAGCACCCGGGCAGGTTCTAGCCATGGGAGAGAACGTCATGAATACCGCTGCGGCCGCCGACAAGGACACCGTCCCCACCATCGAGATCGCCGCCCACGCCGGCACCTGCTACGGCGTGCAGCGCGCACTCGACATGGCGCTGGCCGCCGCACCGCAGGCAGGGGAGAACGCACAGGTTCACACCCTGGGCCCTCTGATCCATAACCCCATTGTGGTGCGCGAGCTTGCCGAAGCGGGCGTGGGCTTGGCCGAGACCCTGGACGACGCTGCGTCGGGCACGGTGATCATCCGCGCCCACGGCGTGGTGCCGCAGGTCATCGACGCCGCCCGCGAGCGCGACCTTACCGTGGTCGATGCCACTTGCCCCTACGTGAAGAAGGTCCACGTGGCAGCAGAGCGCCTGGTGCGCGAGGGCTACCGCGTGGTCGTCGTAGGCGAGCCCGGTCACCCCGAGGTCGAGGGCATTCTGGGCCACGCCGGCGATGACGCTCAGGTCGTGAGCTGCGCCGCCGACGCCGACGAGCTACCGCTTAAGGGCAAGGTGGGCCTCGTCGTACAGACCACTCAGACCGCGCAGAACTTGGCTGAGGTCGTGGCCGCCATCACCCCGCGTGTGCAGGAGCTGCGCGTGATCAACACGATCTGCGCCGCCACGAGCGAGCGCCAGCAGGCGGCCGCGTCACTCGCCCAGCGCTGTGACTGCATGGTCGTCGTGGGCGGTAAGAACTCGGGCAACACGCGCCGCCTGGCGCAGATTTGCACCGACGCCTGCGAGCACACGCATCATATCGAGGAAGCTTCCGAGCTCGAGGCCGCATGGTTTACCGACGCTCAGCACATCGGCATCACCGCCGGAGCCTCAACCCCGCAAGAACACATCGAGCGCGCCGTCGAGCGCATCAAGGAGCTTTGCCGCTAATCATGGACCAGACCGTACCCGCATACGCCGCCGAGGTGGCCGATTACGGGCGCAGCCGCGACCCCGAGCCGGGTGAGGGCGCGCTCGTTAAGAACGTGCGTCCCGAATCGCCCGCATGGGATGTGGGTATCGAGCCGGGCATGCGCGTGCTTACGGTCAACGGCGAGCCGCTCACCGACATGATCGTGTGGCTCTGGGAGGCCGACGACGACACCGTCGAGCTGACAGTCTTAGACCCGCGCGACGAAACCGTCACCCCGGTGGAGCTCGACCGTTTCCCGGGTGAGGACTGGGGCCTGGAGTTCGACGGCCCCATCTTCGATGGTATGCGTACCTGCGTCAACGCCTGCGTGTTTTGCTTTATGACGATGCTGCCCAAGGGTGGTCGTTCCACGCTCTATATTCGAGATGACGACTACCGCCTGAGCTTTTTGCAGGGCAACTTTGTCACGCTCACAAACCTCACCGACGAGGACGTGCAAAACGTCATCGACCGTAATATGAGCCCCATGAACGTATCGGTCCACGCCGTGAGCCCCGACGTTCGCCGCCGCATGATGGGCCGCAACGCCCAGCGCGGCATGGACGTGCTCGAGGCCATCATGGCCGCCGGCATCGAGATTCACGCGCAGATTGTATTGTGCCCCGGCATGAACGACGGCGAGGAGTTGGAAAAGACCCTGCGCTACTGCGAGGAGCACGAACAGATTACGAGCCTGGGTATCGTGCCGCTCGGTTTTACCAAGCACCAGAACCGCTTTAGCTGGTCATACAGCGATAAACCCGAGCTCGCGCGCGAGACCATTGCCATGATCCGGCCCTATCAGGATCGCGCTTACGAGCGCTTTGGCCGCCACACCTTCCAGATGAGCGACGAGTTCTATCTGGACGCCGGCATCGAGCCGCCCGAGGCAGACTTTTACGACGGCTACCCGCAGTACTATGACGGCATCGGCATGATTCGCTCCTATCTGGACGAGACCGACGATGTGATCGCCGCCGATGCCGAGCGCCTGGCCCGCGTTCGCGAAGCCATCACCGCCCGCGACCAGCGCCTGCTGTGCCTCTCGGGTGCCAGCGCACGCGACACCGTGGCGCGCTTCGTGGAGTCGCCGCAGGGCCTCGCCGGCACCGTCACGGCCATCAAGAACCGCTACTTTGGTGGCAACGTGGACGTGACCGGTCTCATCGTCGCGAGCGATATCTTGGAGCAGCTGCCGCAGGACCTGTCGGGGGTTATGCTCTTTGTGCCTAAGCTCATGTTCAACGCTGACGGCATGACACTTGACGAGTATCATCGTGACGATTTACTCGCAAGCCTTACCAGTCGCCGCGCTGAGGTTCATGTGGTGTCGACCATGCCGCATGAGTTGCTCGATACCCTGGAGCGCATCCTTGGCATTGTGCCTGCCGACTCTAATACTTCCACCAACCCTACCCATTAAAGGAGAGCAGATGAAACCTATCGTCGCCGTCGTCGGACGCCCCAACGTGGGCAAGTCCACGCTCGTTAACCGCCTGGCCCAGACCTCGGACGCCATCGTCCACGAGTCCCGCGGCGTCACGCGCGACCGCTCGTATCACACGGCCGATTGGAACGGCCGCGAGTTCACCATCGTCGACACGGGCGGTATCGAGCCGCTCAAGAGCGACGACGTCTTTGCCACGTCCATCCGCGACCAGGCGCTCGCCGCCGCCGAGGAAGCCGCCGTCATCCTATTTGTGGTCGACGGCCGCACCGGCGTCACCGAGGAGGACGAATCGGTCGCCCGCATGCTCAAGCGCTCCGACAAGCCGGTCTTTCTGCTGGTGAACAAACTCGACAATCCCGATCGCGAGAACGACAACATCTGGGAGTTCTATTCGCTCGGCATCGGCGAGCCCACGCCGCTTTCGGCCCTGCACGGCCATGGCACGGGCGACCTGCTCGATGACATCGTGGCCTTGCTCCCCGAAGAGGAGGACGAGGTCGCCGACGAGTTCCCCGACGCGCTGAATGTCGCCATTATCGGCCGACCCAACGCCGGCAAGTCGTCGCTGTTCAACCGCATCCTGGGCGCCGATCGCTCCATCGTGTCGAACATCGCCGGCACCACGCGCGACGCCATCGATACGGTCGTCGAGCGCAACGGCAAGCACTACCGCATGGTCGATACCGCGGGCATTCGCAAGAAGAGCACCGTGTACGAGAACATTGAATACTACTCCATGGTCCGCGGCCTGCGCGCCATCGACCGCGCCGACGTGGCACTGCTCGTCGTCGACGCCTCCGTGGGCGTTACCGAGCAGGACCAGAAGGTCATGGGTCTTGCCATCGAGCGCGGCTGCGCCATCGTGGTGCTGCTCAACAAGTGGGACCTGCTCGATGATGACCGCAAGCGCGAGGCCTGCATGGAGACCGTCGACCGCCGCCTGGGCGTCATGGCTCCCTGGGCCCAGTACCTGCGCATCTCCGCCCTTACCGGCCGCAGCATCGAGAAGATCTGGGGCATGGTCGACGCCGCCGAGAAGACGCGTTCGCAAAAGATCTCCACCTCGCGCCTCAACACCTTCCTCACCGACCTGCGCGAGTTCGGCCACACCGTGGTGGACGGCAAGCGCCGCCTGCGCATGCACTACGTGACCCAGACGGGCGTCAACCCGCCGACGTTTACGTTCTTCGTCAACCACAGCGACCTGGTCAATGACACCTACCAGCGCTATGTGGAGAACCGCATGCGCTCGACCTTCGACTTTGCCGGCACGCCCATTCGACTCTTCTTTAGGAAGAAGGAGCAAAAGGATGCTTAATCCGATCCTGCTGACCGCCATCTGCGCCGTGGTCTCGTTCTTTATCGGAGCGATTCCGTTTGGCCTGATCCTGGGCCGCGTGTTCAACCACACGGACATTCGCAAGGCGGGCTCCGGCAACATCGGCACCACCAACGCGCTGCGCGTGGCCGGCCCCAAAGTGGCCGCTCTCACGCTGCTGCTCGATTGCCTTAAGGGCGCCATCTGCGTCATCATCGCGCGCCCGCTCATCGCGAGCGTGGGCTATGGCTTCCCCGCGAGCATCATGGCCCCTGGTGCTGCCGGCGACTGGATGCTCGGCGTCATTTGCCTGGCTGCCGTGTGGGGCCACATCTTCTCGCCCTATCTCAACTTTCACGGCGGCAAAGGTATCGCCGTGGGCCTGGGCGTGATTCTTGCCTGGTACTGGCCCATTGGCCTGTCGCTGCTGGGCATGTTCATCGTGGCCGTCGCCATCACCAAGTACGTGTCGGTCGGCTCGCTCGCCGCCGCCATCGGCCTTCCCATCGCCGCCTGCGCGGTCTTTCCGTACAGCAGCCTGGGCCTCAAGTTTTGCATGGCGATGATCGGCATCACCGTGGTGTGGGCCCATCGCTCGAATATCCAAAAGCTCATGGCCGGTAAGGAGTCCAAGCTCTCGTTTACCAAGCGCGTCACCGAGCCCGACGATAAGTAGGAGAGAGTCATGAATGTTGCGCTGATTGGCTCCGGCTCCTGGGGAACCGCCGTCGCCGGCCTTGCCGCCGCGCGAGCCGAGCGCGTAACCATGTGGGCCCATAGCGAGCAGACGGCTGCCGGCATTAACGCTGAGCACCGTAATCCCCGCTATCTGGTGGACTACGAGCTGCCGGAAAACGTTTTCGCCACGACGGACCTGGCCCAAGCGCTCGACGGCGCCGAGGCCATCATCTTTGCCGTGCCTTCGACGCACCTACGCAGTGTCTGCCACCAGGCGGCGCCCTTTATGGCGGACGAGACGCCGGTTCTGTGCCTCACCAAGGGCATTGAGCCCGAGTCCGGCCTGCTTATGAGCGAGGTCATAGCCAGCGAGATTGGCAACGAGTCGCGCGTGGCGGCGCTTTCGGGCCCCAACCATGCCGAGGAAATCTGCCGCGGCGGGCTTTCGGCCGCCGTCATCGCCAGTGAAGACCAACAGGCGGGAGAGACCTTTAAAGATCTGTTGCTGTCCACGGCCTTCCGCATCTATCTGTCGCAGGACATGACTGGTGTCGAGGTCTGCGGCGCCATGAAAAACGTCATCGCCATCGTGTGCGGCATCTCCGCCGGTTCGGGCGCGGGCGACAACACGCTCGCCCTCATCATGACGCGCGGTCTGGCCGAGATCAGCCGCCTGGTGCACGCCCGCGGCGGCCAGGCCATGACCTGCATGGGACTTGCCGGCATGGGCGACCTTATCGCCACCTGCACCTCCGAGCATTCGCGCAACCGCACCTTTGGCTACGAGTTCGCTCATGGCGTGTCGCTCGAAGAGTACCAGGCACGCACGCATATGGTGGTCGAGGGTGCCGTCGCGGCCCGCAGCGTCAGCGAGCTCGCCCGTTCACTGGGCGTAGACATTCCGCTCACCTTTGCCGT
>CAKTUC010000038.1 GCA_934617135.1 uncultured Collinsella sp.
AAAACCACCACAAAGGGGACAGGCACCTTTGTGGTGGTTTTTGTTTTAGAGCGAGGGGAAGGCCTTGGTGAGACCGGCGCGCGTTTGCGTGTCGGTCTTTTGGTAAATGGAGCTCAGGTGACGCTGCACCATGCGCATCGAGATGCCGAGCTCCTCGGCGATCTGCTTGAGCGGGCGCTCGTCCTGGGTCACGGCCATGAGCACGTCGACTTCGCGCGGGGTGAGGCCGTGGTCGGCGATGAAGGCTTGGCGCTGTTCCTCGATGCTGGGTGCAGCGAGTGCCTCCTCGGCGAGCTGTTGATGTTCGCGCTCCTGCTCGGTTTGGGGTAGACGGAACAGCCCCGCAGCTACAAATGCCACGCTCGCCGCCACAAGCAGCACGAGCGCGCCGATCATGATGAGGGCGACATTGCCCGAGGTGACCAGTGCCAGCGAGATGCCCGATGTGGTGAATGCACATACATTGTTGGCGGCGCGGCCCATGCCGGCCCACAAAGCCGGAGTGTGCATACGCGGTGCCAGCTGTGTAAACGTGGCGGTGAAGAATGTGACGAAAAAGCCCGAGCTCAGATAAAAGACGATGAGGCCCAGGTTGGGATCGGCGCCAGCTTCTACGGCCAAGATTGAGATGGTGGAGAGCACCGTGACACCGAGCATGACAGGACCCATGTAACGACGCTCGGCAAGGTCAAAGACGATGCCGGCGACCAGGCCGCTCGCTGCCAAAAAGAGGCGTGGCCAAGTCTGCACGGCGATGGTGCCGTGGGCGTTGGAGAACGTGACCACGTTATCGAGCGTGGAGAACAGGCAGGCGAGAATCATGACGAGTGCGATGCTCCAACACGCCTGCTTGGCGAGGACGTGTGAGGGCTCGGTAAAAGGGTTGATGGTGGAGCTGGGGTTCTCATCTGCCACTTGGGGCGCGGCACTGAGGGCGGAGATGATGATCGTTGCCACGCCAAGAACGATAAGCTCAGCGATGCCGCCGCAATCGAGCAGGTTAACCGCGAACTGCATCAAGATGCCCGCGGCATATGCCGCTCCCGCGCCCGTGGCGAGCTTGGGATCGTCTTGGAACGCCAACGCAAAGGCGTGATGTGCTGCGGCGCCCAGCATACCGAGTCCAAAGAATACCACGCACCCCAGAATCTCGAGCGCAAGTGGACCTGTGGGGACCTGAATCTGGGACAAGCCAACGATAGCGATGGGAACGGCGGCGTTGGCGGCTGCCTGGGGCTGGCTTTTGCGCTGAGCGAGGGCCAGTAACGGCGCGTATCCGATAAAGCCGATAACGCTGGCACCCAGGATAAAACCTTGCGCGAGCACAACGCGTTCGGCACCGGCGAGCAGCCCGACATTGATGTCGAAGCGAAACTCGGCGGCAAGGAAGACAAAGGTAAAGAGCGCGAGGGCTAGAAGCGCGTTGATTTTAGGCTTGCTCAGGTTCAAGAACGGTCCTTTGGGTGGACGGAATAATCATGCCCTCGATTGTAGCGCCCTAAGGCGAAGACACCGACAACGAAATCCATTCGAATGAAACCGCAGGTAGCCATAGGGGTTCACATCTACGAACCTAGGCGTATGCGATTGCTTGGCACATGGTGAGACTAGGAAAACCACCACAAAGGGGACAGGCACCTTTGTGGTGGTATGGTCCATCGACCGAGGGAGGCCCCTATGAACGGAAGCCATTTTGACAAGCAGACCCAGCGCGAGCGCACTTGCTCGCTGGTTCACGGTTCGTGGAAACGGGCGGGTGCCAGGCTGGCGTGCGCCGGCGCGTGTGCGCTCATGGTCGGTCAGCTGCTACTGCCGAGTGTTGCCTTGGCAGCCGATTGGATCAACGTGGGCGGCACGCAGTACAACGGGGGTGCTGCCGTCAGCGACGAGGCGGGCACGTGGTCCTGGGACGGCGCCGACGACATGCGGCTCAATGGCTATAACGGCGGCGGTATCAGCGCCGAGGGCAACCTCAACATCGGTGTGACCAACACCAACACCATTACGGCCGATGCCGGTCAGAGCGCCATCGAGGTCTCAGGCGGCAACCTTTCCATCACGGGCGACGGCACACTCAATGCGACGGGCCAGACCGATGTCATCACGGCCGCGGGTAACGGTATTACCGGTGGCGACGTCACCGTCGACGGGGCCACGGTCAACGTGACGGCGACGGGTACGGATGCAAATGGCGAGGAGTGCGAGAACGCCGAGGCCATAACTGCGTTTGGCGGAGACGTGACCATTAAAAACGGCGCGACTGTCGATGTAAAGGCAGGACGTGCGACGGAGTCCGGCGACGGGTACTACGGTTACGTGACGGGCATCTATGCCACTAACGGCGCACCCAGGGGAGATGGCGAGTTTACATGGGAGCATGACGGACAGAGCAACAAGGGCGGTCGCGTGTCAATTGGCTCTGGCTCAAAGGTGACGGTCAAGGCCGAATCCGCTCTGGAGTCTCAGGGAATTGTGTCCCGTGTCAACAACGGTGCTGCGCGTGTCGAAATTGCAGGCGATTCGCTCGTGACCGCAATTGCCGATGCTTCGAATGGTATGTGGGGTGCCGTGGGTATCGAGGCGGCCGGAATGGGCGACGATGCCACTGCCGATATCATCATCGATGGAAAGAACACGTTTGTGACCGCGATTGCCAGCGCCTCGAAAGATCGGTATTCCAATGACACGTACGGTCTGCATACCAGCTCGGGGAGTGCGATCGAGGGCGGAAGCATCCAAATTAAAAACGGCTCCGTTGTTGCCGAGGGCAGCGACGGGGCAATCGTCGCCGACAACTACACGACCGCCAACGGTCCTGCCGGCATGATTGTTATCGGCGAGGGCGGGAAGGTCGTGCTTCCTGCCAATGGCGTGGTGCGCGACTACCAAAAACTGGGCGCCCGCCCCATGGCGCTGGGCAACCGATTTGAAAATGCTGATTTTTGGGGACAGACGATTGGCGAGCCCGGCGAAGGCGTCCTGAGGGCCGATCGCGATGCGGACAAGATCGCCAAGGTCGCGCATATCGTATTTGACGGAGGTGCTACGCCTGCTCCCGATCCGGCGCCGACTCCTAAGCCGCAGCCGGGTGGCGAAGGCTCGACGGGCGCGACGGGGGCGCCGAGCCAAGCTTCGGCACAGACTGGTTCGGCCGTGAATGTAAAGCCTGCTGCCGCCAAGGTATCCGTCACGGCTTCGAAGGCGACGGCCTCTACTCTCGCGGCCACGGGCGATAGCGCCGCGTTGACCGTTGCCGCCATGGGCATCGCTGGTGCCACGGTTGCAGCCGCCGGCATCGCTGCCGTGCGCCGTCGTGAGGAATAGCAATTTCGTCTAGGGCAAGCGGGGCATAAAGCCTCAGTGCGTTTGATTGAGCCGCCACGCAGGGATTTGCGTCCCCGCGTGGCGGCTTTTGCATTTGCGCAGGTAAAGGTGCAGGTTCGCATGTACGAACCTAGGCGCGGCGCCCGGTTTGCAGCATCGTGGTGCCATGGAAACAACCCTCGATGAAGGAGGACGACATGCAAGGACAACATTTTGCCAAGCAGACGCAGCGCGAACGCACCTGCTCGCTGGTTCACGGAACTTGGCGTTGCGTGGGTGTGAAGATCGCCAGTGTCGGCGCGTGTGCGCTCATGGTCGGTCAGCTGCTACTGCCGAGCGTGGCGCTTGCGACCGAGTGCGCGGATTCTGCTGCTGCGACAGGTGAGGTCGCTGCGGCGCCGGCGGCTACGGTGGATGCGAATGCGGCGACAACACCGACAACCGATGCTGCTCCGGCAACTCAGAACGAGGCCGATACTCAGCAGGTATCTTTGGCTGACACCGTCGAAGGGGCTGGCGATGCAATGCCCGCCGAGCAAAACGCCCCCAGCAACAACGCCGCCACGCCGGCAAGCGATGCCATCATGCCCTGCGGCGTGACCGACGTGACGGGTGGGGGCGGCGTGACAACCGACACGAACGACGAATCCTACTACAGGGAATGCGAGCTTCCATTCGAGATTTCTCTTACCGGAGGCGGTAGTTTCTCATGGGATTTTGGACCGGTCCCAGATGAGGTGGTGGATGAGCTATCAAACGCATCCGAAACTAAGTATTACAAGGCCGATGCCACTACGAGCTCGCTTGTTGAGGTCACCGATCAGTCTCAATCGAACGTGACGATTTCCATTGCGCCATATGAAGGGCAGATGCGTGCGACGCTGACCCTGACAGGCGGGGACTTTGTAGACGGAAACTATACGCTCATCCGCAACGAGGATGTGCAGTTTGCTTCAACGTTGACGTACGACCGCACCGACTATAATGATGGCATCCTCATCGGCGATCCTGATGGCACCTCCGATAAACCAGCTCAAATTGTTGTCCATGATACAAGGACCAATTACTACCTGCGCTACAACTTCAACACCGTGGTAAAGCTAGCTGCTCATGGACAGGCAATCAATAGCGTTGATTTGGGATCAGGATATATCGGCTATCGCGCTGGGGACACTCCCGCTCCAACCACTCATGTACCATACGCAGATTACGACAAGTATGAAATTGCTTACGAGTGCTGGGAGGAGATGGACAACAGCGACCCCGCGGATCTTCATCCCGTCGCCTTCTGGTATTCCGACGAGGGCATGTACACACCGGGCATGAAGCGAATCGACAAGTTCGAAGAAGGCAAGCACTACATGCATTCTGTCATGCTACGCCAAAAGAACGGGTATGAGTTTGCCAACGACTGCACTGTGGCAATCAATGGCGAGCCACTTAACGCCATGAGTGTTCAGAAAGTCGAAGGTGGTCTGTTCCTTGCGCCGACCACATCGTTTACCTGCGAAAAGGCTCTTGTGTGGCAAGCAATCGACACGGTCGAGATTAATGGCGCTACCGTCACGTTCAAGGCTGGTGATAAGCCGATTTTCACCGGCAGCGAGGCCGACGGCGCACGTTACTGGTACCAGTGCGAGTTTTGGATGGGCAGTGACGGCTCTAGCATCAATTCCTCCAGCTTTTTCGACCAGGGGAATACTAACCGTATCGACACCTTTAAACCCGGCGTGACATATCGCTACGGTTTCTATCTCAAATCGCACGAGGGTTTCTACTTTACGCACGATACCAGGGTTGTCATCAACGGCAAACAGTATGGCTATACGTGGTCCGCGTCCGATTTAGACAATATTGAGCAGACGGGCGGGACGAGCACCATGTGGGTCGACACCGACCTTACCTTTACGCCCGAGGCCACGCCTACTCCCGACCCGCAGCCCACACCGGATCCCAAGCCGACGCCTGAGCCCGAAACTGAGCCGGACACCAAGCCGGCCCAGACGCCAACGACCACTACGACGAGCACGACCGTTTCGACCACTAAGACCCCGGCCGTCAAGCCCGCTGCCAAGACCACCGATGCCACTCTTGCCGCAACGGGTGACAGCACCGGACTTGTCGCCGCGGCCATGAGCCTCGCCGGCGCCATCGCAGCAGCCATCGGCATCGCCTCAAAGCGCCGCGAGAACTAGGTTTCGGCGGAGGCCCTCGTTTCCACCTCAGCAAGATCTCGATCTGTAACATCTAGCCAGCAGAAACGGCTCTAACTGTTACAGATTGAGATGAACCGCCTGACTGCCAACCTAATGTCTCGATCTGTAACACGTAGCGGGAGATTTGGCCTCTTACTGTTACAGATTGAGATGAACGGGCGGACGCTCGCACAATGTCTCGATCTGTAACATCTACGGGGCTCTACGTGGCCTACCTGTTACAGATCGAGACAAACCGGCCAGCCAAGCCAAAAACCACCACAAAGGTGCCTGTCCCCTTTGTGGTGGTTTGCGCAGGTAGAACGGTAGGTTCGTATATATGAACCTACCGTTCGCTTTGTTTTTGGGCAACGATTACGCTGGATGACTTTTGGTTTGCAAGAAAGGAACGACCATGAGGTGGACTACTGTTCGAGCGCTTTGCCGCCGCCTGACCGTTGCCACGGTGACCCTCGCCATGGTGACGGGTTCGTTGCCCGTGGGCGCGTTTGCCGAGGCGCTCACCACCGATAGCACCTTTGTGCAAACAGACATCGACCAAGCGGATGATGCCGCTGCCACCGAGCCCGCGGCCGCCGCCGACGCGGCTGACCCCGTGGCGCTCGATACCGGTGACGCCCCTACGCCCCCGGCCTCCGAGATTGCATCGGCGGCGGGCCTGACGGGCGCCGGGCAGACCGAGAGCACGCCTGTGGGAACACTTGCAACCGACCTGGTCGAGGGCAAGGAGCTTGCCGAGCAGCAGAAACAAGAGGAAGCCTCCAACGCTGAGGCAACCTGGAACGAGGAACTTGGACTCTGGACAACCTCGAAGGGCACCACGGGCGTAAAGGGCGAATACGACGATGGCTACGTGGCCGGCGAGCAGACCCCCGCGCAGTACTACTTCTCGATCGATAGCCTCACCAACGAAATTTCTATCGAGTACGGCGACTCGGGCATCACCACGCTCGAAGTGCCCTCGACCATTGACGGCAAGAATGTCGTGAGCCTGGCGGGCATGGGAAGTGCCGCGCTCACGTCGGTTACCTTCGCCGGCGATTCGCATGTCCGCAAGGTGGGCGGCTTGGGCGGAAGCAGCATTAAGGAAATCGCGCTGCCCGATTCGGTTGAGGAGCTGGGCTGGAATGCGTTTTACGGAAGCAAGACACTTCAGACGGTGACCTGGCCCAACAACGCGGCCTTTACCACGATTCCCGAGCAGGCCTTTGAGGGCTGCGAACAACTTGACGACAATGTGGTGGCAACGCTGCCGCCTTCGGTTAAGACTATCGACTATCGTGCCTTCGCCAATTGCGGCGTGCCGCAGTTCTATGTCTCGGACACAACGGTGCTCACCTTTACGCAGATCGACGTACCGGGAACAGTGGAGCGAATTGAGCGCCACGCCTTTAATGGGTGCTCGTTTGTGTCGTCGGTGACGATTGGCGACGGCGTCAAATATATCGGCAGCTATGCGTTCTCCTCTCTTGACCCCGCGATCGCCGGCAAAGAGATCGTGCTACCCAAAAGTGTGGAAAAGATAGAGTGGGGAGCTTTTGAGAACACACGCTATTCAAGCACTGTCGGTGGCGGGAGCAAGACGGACCATAACGCCGTTACTCTGCGCGTGATGAATCCCAATCTTCAGTTTGGTGAGGCGGGCTATTCGGGCGACTATAACGAGCGCGTGACAATCGATGGTGTAACGTATGCGATTCCCTTTAGCGAGGGTCAGACCATCTATGCCTATGCGACCGACTCGGCGGGCAACCCCTCGATGGTCAAGAAACTCGCCGATGCCGTGGCCGACCGCAAGGATTCGGCGGACTCGTCAAAACCCGCCTATACGTTTGAGTGGATGGGCGAGGCGGCCCAGGTGACGGGCAAACTTCCCCAGAGCGCGATGGCTACACTCGTGCAGGCGGGGCAGTCCACGCCGCTGGCGGTTGGCGATGACGGCAGCTTTACAGCGGACGCTCTCTCCAAGACAGCAGCCACCCTGCGCATTTCGCTCAGCGGTTACTATGACATGGTGCTGGCGCGCCCGGGCGACCAGATGACGGGCACATGGAATATCGGAGAGATTAAGGCGGAGGACTTTACCAAGATTCCGACTTCGCGCGCGATTGAACTCAATGTGGCCTATCTCGAACCGGTCGCAGGCCAGGATAAGA
Source organism: uncultured Collinsella sp. (assembly GCA_934617135.1). Taxonomy (GTDB): domain Bacteria; phylum Actinomycetota; class Coriobacteriia; order Coriobacteriales; family Coriobacteriaceae; genus Collinsella. Next base: position 7,697 of record CAKTUC010000038.1, read on the forward strand.
CCGAACGCATTGAGCTCGATAGTCTCGATAACATCGATCTGACGGTGAAGAGCGGCGGCAAGACGCTCAAACCTGCCAAGGGCGACAAGGAAAACGACTATCGCATTCAGGGTACAGCGCTCGTGGTGTCGCAGGCCATTGCCGATGCGGACCAGGAGCTGGAGATTACGCTCAAACCCAAGGACAGCCTTAAGCTGGGTGGGGCCACCGCGCGCATAAAGCCGTCTGCCGGTAAGGTCGATATCGACCTAAAGCCTTGGGGTGCGGCGACGGTGACCACCAAGGGTGATTATCAGGGCGCCAACCGCGTGCTGGTGTTCCGCACGTCCGATGGCAAGCTGGTTGCTGATGGCATTACCTATCTGACGGGCTACGAGGACGATGGCACCACGCCCATCATGAAGGCCGATACGCCGCGCCTGAAGGCCGGTGCCTACACTATCGTCGCCTTTAACAAGACAAGCTATGACATCCAGGCCACGAGCTATTCCACGTTCAGCCGCCTGGGGCTGACCGTGGGTAAGCATATCGCCCAGCAGCAGGTGAAGATCGAAGACGGTAAGCAGCTCGATGTGACGCTCGACGTGCCGACGTTTGACGTTGAGGCGTACCGTGCCGAGCGCGGGCTGACGGCGGGCTCGGTTATCGCTGATTCGTCTGCGGTCGTTGGGGTGGAGACCGAGCTGCGCATTCACTACGAGCTCAAGGACAGCCAGGCGACAAAGATCGAGATCCCGCTGGCCAAAGATGCGGTCGAGGATGTATCCGCAGGCTCTCGCGATGCCGGTGACAGCACCAATACCTGGTGGACCGGAACAACGTGGGAGGGCGACAATCTGGTCATTGACATGAAGAAGGGCGCGGGCGCCGATGTGTTTGTGCGCTTTAAACCCAAGACTGCAGGTACCTACGTTGTCTCGCCGCTCATTACGTTGGGCGAGGTGACGCTGCCGCTGGGGAGCACCACGCTCGAAGTGAACACCTCGCGCATCGAGGTCGACAATACCAATGTCCATAGCCTGCTGGGCAATGTTGCCTACGTATACGCAGCGCCTGGCAAAAGCGTGCAGCTTACCGTCGGTACGGGCGCCTCGGCCGTAAAGTACACCGGAAAGACCAACAAGCTGGGCCGTGCCAAGATTGAATACGACCTGCCGCAGGACACGTTGGCTGCCGAGCGCGTGACACTCGAGGCGCGCGTGGGCTCGACCGATGTTGCCGCGGCCGCCGCCGATGTGACGGCTCGTAATTACGTGCGCTATGTTCCGGGCGCCTCGGTCTGGAGCTTTGATGTGACGTATCGTGGCGGCACGCAAAACCTGGTCAAGGACGGCAAGGACACCGGAAAGAGCCTATGGACCTTCCATCATCTGCCACAAAAGAAGAATGCCTACTGGACCTTTGACATCACGCTCGAGGTGGGAAACGAAGAGGCCGCCGACACGCTCGACCTGTACGTGGACTGCGTGGACGGCAAGACCGTGACGATTCCGCTGAGCCAAAAGTCGCGCGAGGGCACCCGCGTGCGCTACGCGGCCGAGTATGTGGACGAGGGCTATCTCAAACTGCTCGATGAGTTCAACAAGGCAAACGACTCGACCTATGTGAACTGCGGAAACTTTGAGCAGATCTTTATGCCGCAGACCTACCGCATCTCCAATGCTCAGCTTATGACCATGCTGAGTTTTGATGCCAACGCTTCGGCCAAAAAGCATTCCGCCGCGGCCGAGGAGCGCCAGCAGGAGTTCTCGAATGCCGTGCAGCAGTGGCACGAGTATATGATGGAGAACTCGTTTAACGATGTTGACCAGGCCTTTAACGACGCAATCGACCAGATGGTCGCCGACGCGTTTGCCGAGGAGGAGGGCGGCAAGGACGAGGAGTCCGGAGCGGACGATGAGGCCCAAGGCGGCAGCGCCCGCAAGGCCCGCCGCGCTCCCGCCGCTCGCAGTGGCGAGGGTGATGATGCTGGCAACGACGAAGCCGCGCAGTTTGCGGCCGAGCTTAAGGCCGCGGTCGGCGGGTCGTCGGCGCTGTTGACCAAGCAGGGCGACAGCTATGGCGTCAACGTGGATAAGATGATCTTTGAGGATGCTTACGGCACCAGCGAGGACTGGTACCAGGAACTCGCGGCAGCACAGGGTGCGAACGCCGCGGATGCGGCGGCACTTAAGGAACTCGTCGACCATGCGTCGCGTGCGGAGTTCATTACGCAGCAGGCCGAGGATCTGGTGGGTCAGTCGCTGGGTATCGGCCAGCTCAACCAATACGGCAGCTGGAATGACGCAACCGCTGCGGCGCTCAACAAGTGCGCAGGTATTAAGGCTAGCGAGTATAAGGGTCAGTCGACGAGCGGGTTTAGCGATCTGGGCCAGGCGCTCGGCAGTTCCTTGAGCTACAAGGCGGCCGACGACGATACCGTCAAGGGCTTTAAGGTCGCCGCGCCCGACGGTGAGCAGACGGCCTATATCGAGTCCGAGTTTATCGAGAACTCCAATAACAACAAAAACCAGGCGCTGCTGTTTAACTCGATTGCCATGCAGTGCGACATTTTGGACAACCTGTACGACAACTGGAATGTGGTCCATAGCCTCAATAACTCCAAGGTCCGCGGGTGGCTCATGGCCTGGAAGCTCAACGGCGATGTGAGCGCGCATATGAAGCTCATTCGTACGATTCGTTCGCTCAAGAGCTACAAGATCGAGTGCGAGATGTTCGGGCAGGTCTTTAAGACCGATGCATGGAAGGCGGCCGGGCAGGCGTTTCCCGCGGCGACTCAGGGTATCGGCATCTTTACCGGCATTTACGGCGTAAACGATGCCAGCAAGAACTGGGAAAACGTGAACGTCCGCATGCAGAAGGTGAAGGGCGAGCGCGAGGGCTACGAGCTGCAGCATACACGCTTGCTTGCCAAACCCGAGAAAACCGAGGACGACTGGAAGTGCATCTACGCGCTGCGCGATGCCATGGAGAAGGCTCGTGCGTTTGAGGATCTGCTGTATCGCCAGCTTTGCCATGACAGTACCGATGTGGCGGTGGGCTCTGTTATGACGATCGCCGGCGTGCTGACGGCGGGTTCGGCGGGAACCGTGGTGGGCGCCGCCTATGACGCCGCCTCAACGAGCGTCGGTTCGGAGCGCGCGATTAAGCTGACGAACGCCGAGTGCGCTTACGATGTTGCCTGCGAGCAGGTGGAGCGCGCATGCCAGAACCGTATTACGGTCAACTGGGGTGAGCTGACCGATGCCGAGGTCTACAAAGCCAACAAGGACGGTTTGATTTCGGACGAGAAGATGCAGTCGATCTTTGAGGCGCGTTATCGCAATGTGGCTGCCAAGGCGGCGCCCGATCCTGCGGGTGTGGTGTACGAGGGCCTACTGTCCAACACGGTTGAGGGTGCGACGGTTGAGCTGTGGAGTGCCAACGATGCGGACGGCACCAATGCCGTACGCTGGGATGCCGAGGAGTATGAGCAGGCCAACCCGCTTGCGACGGGTGCGGACGGTGCTTACAACTGGAATACGCCGACCGGTTGGTATCAGGTGCGCGTGACCAAGGACGGTTACGAGGAAGCGCGTTCGGCCTGGCTGCGCGTGCCGCCGATTCAGACCGAGGTGAACATTGCCTTGGTGTCGACGTCGGCACCCGAGGTGGCTTCGGCCCATGCCTATACCGATTGCGTCGAGGTTGAGTTTACGCAGTATATGGACGCGAGTGATGACGCTGTGGCCGCGCTGGACGCGCAGGGACTGGGTGACGTGACGTATAAGTGGCTCGATAAGCAGGACGACCCCGATGGCAAGCCGCTGTCGCGCGTGCTGCGTATCTGCTATGCCGATGCGCGCGAGACGGGGTCGACCGTTGCCTTTGACCTCGACGGCGCTCGCAACTATGCGGGCACGGCGATGCCTGCCTGGGCGAGTGGCGAGCTTACCGTGGGCATGCGGGCTGACAAGCTCAAGCTCAACGTGGAACAGGCGGTGACCATGCTCGAGGGCGACGACTTTGAGCTGGTGGCATACGTGACCGATAAGGATGGCAAGCCGTTTACCGGCGCCACGGTTAGTGTTGGGCTGGATTCTGAGGCCATCTGCTCTGCAGATGCCATGCAAGCTGTGACAGGTGAGGACGGCGCCGCGACGTTCGTGCTGCATGGTGCTCTGCCGGGTCTGACGACGCTGGCGGCGACGGTGGATGGCACGGCGTTGTCCAAGCAGGTCGACGTTCGTGTGTCTGCCGAGGCCGTACGTCCGGCGCGCCCGGTGGCCGTGATCGGTGGGACGACATTTGGCGCATGGTCGCCCAAGGAGAACTACATCACGGTGCCCAAGGGTACCAAGCTGGAGCTTTCGGCCGAGGAGGGTGCCACTATTTGGTACACCACCAATGACACGTGCCCCTGCAAGGACGACGGGCGCGTGGAGTACACCGGCCCCGTGATGCTCGATCGCAACATGTACGTTCGTATTGCGGCGCAGCGCCCTGGCATGTCATACGGCGAGTATTCCGAGCGCTTGAACATTACGATTACGGTGTCTGATGAGGTGACGCCCGAGCCGGGTCCTGAACCGTCGCCTGAGCCGCAGCCGACGCCTGGTGGCAGTGAGCAGGCTGGCGGCACTGGCGCTGGCGGGACTGCCACGGGTGGGTCGACCTCGACCACGACTACGGTGACGACGGACAAGTCCAAGGGTAAGGACAAGAACAGCAAGAAATCCGGCG
>CAKTUC010000039.1 GCA_934617135.1 uncultured Collinsella sp.
TTGTTGAGCTTCTCGCTGTAGTTATCGGCCGTAATGTCGGTGTTATCGACCTTGGTCACGATAGCCTGATCGTCCATGTAGTAAGAGTCGGAGAAAGCGACTTCCTTCTCACGCTCGGGCGTATCGGTGATAGCCGCGATGGAGACGTCGTACTTGGCACCCGAAGCAACGCCGGGAACGAGCGTGTCGAAGTCGTTGTTGACATACTCGACGTCCAGGCCCAGCTTGTCGGCGATAGCCTTGATAAGCTCAAGGTCAAAGCCCTGGTAGTCGCCGTTGTCGTCCTTGTACTCAAACGGCGCATACTCGGCAGAGGTGCCGACGGTCAGCGTACCGTCCTTGACGAGCGCGTACTCCTTGGAGCCGTCGACCTTCTCGACCTTCACGTCGTCAGAGCTGCTGGAACCGGCATCGGAACCAGAGGTGGCGTTGGACGAGCCGCAACCCGTCAGTGCAAGGGCGAGCGCCATGGCGCCCGTGGCGGCAAATGCGCCAAGCTTCTTGAGCTTCATAATCAGTCTCCTTCCGGTGACCCCACTTGATTCAGAGGTCTGCAAAAACTGTTGGCTATTATGCACCCGTAATTGCAAATCTGCAATGAGAAAACTGATTGAAACAAACCCATAGCGTGAATGAAGCACTCCACTTTGTGACAGTCGTTACTGCTGCAACGAGCGTAGCAGGGTAATTTCCGCTGCATAACCTGCAAGTTCGTTCGGCGTCTCCAAAATGAATGGCAGCGCACGTAAACGGTCATTCGATACAATATTATGCATAACCTGCATACCGCCGCCAAACTCCTCGCTGCCAAGGTAACCCTTGCCGATGCACTCGTGACGATCTTTATGGGCGCCACGGGGATTCTTCGAGTCGTTGATGTGTACGGCATGCAAGCGCTCAATGCCCACCACACGGTCAAACTCGTCGAGTACGCCGTCCAGGTCGTGAATGATGTCGTAGCCGGCATCGCTCACATGACAGGTGTCCAAACAAATGCCAAGCTTATCCGACAGCTCGGGGCGCCTAGCGGCAACACCCTCGATAATACGCGCCAGCTCTTCAAAGCTACGGCCCACCTCGGTACCCTTGCCCGCCATGGTCTCAAGCAACACCGTGGTCTGCTGTCCCTCATACATCACTTGACACAAGGTGTCGACGATCATCTGAATGCCAGCATCAGCCCCCTGCCCCACATGTGCGCCGGGATGGAAGTTGTAGTAGTTGCCGGGCAGCGCTTCCATGCGCTGCAGGTCCTCGGCCATGGCCTCCAGGGCAAACTCACGCGCCCGCTCCTTGGCAGAGCAGGGGTTGTAAGTATAGGGTGCATGCGCCACGAGCGGGCCAAAATCATTTTGCGCCATAAGCTCACGCAGGGCCGCCACGTCATCCATGTCAAGGTCTTTCGCCTTACCGCCGCGCGGGTTGCGCGTAAAGAACGCAAAGGTGTTGGCGCCAATGGATAGCGCCGTCTCCCCCATCGCCCGATAGCCCTTCGTCGTCGAAAGGTGGCACCCAATTGTCAGCATCTCCAGCTCCCCCTCATCAGTTGCGGTGAAATAGTTCCTGTTTAAGCCCTATTCTGCCGCAAACAGGAGCTATTCCACCGCAAGTTATAAAAGGGGCATCAGAGACACGGTCCGCCGAGCCCCCCTGAGCACCAGCACCGCAGCCTAGAGCGTCAAGCGAATCGCATCGATGATCTGCGCACAGCGCTGTGTGGCGGCAAGGGGCATGACGGGACTCTCGAGTTTCCCCGCCCGGATGAGCTGGGTCGCATGCTGAATTTCGCCGTAGAAATCATCGACCTCAAACGGGGCATTTATTTCGAGCATTCGTCCGTCGGAGTACTTCACATGGGCGAGCTCGGGGCGATGGAGGCGCTCGATTTCCAACGAACCCCGTTCGCAGGCAATCGTTAAGCGGCTTTCATATGCTGCCTTGCCGTCGCACACCATATGAATGGGTATACCGCCGACACTCATATGGATCCCATCGGCCCAATCCACGCGGCCACCCGATACGTCACGCCAGCGAACTTCACGAGACGAAACATCGCACGCACCCGCAAGCAGATCCTCAAACCACCCGACCGCATAGCAGCCCATGTCATATAGACAGCCACCCTGTAACGGATCGAGCAGATAACTCGAAGGCGGCTCACCATAATCGAGTTTTTGCACGCTTTCGATCGAGACGATACAGCCGAGCTCGCCCGACGAAAGCAAATTCTTCACGCGAGTGCGCATCGGGCAAAACCGATTTTTTATCGCCTCCATAAATGGCGCGCCGCACTCACGGGAAACGGAGGCAATCGTATGGGCCTCCTCCTCACTCAAAACGGCCGGTTTTTCGCACAGCACGGCCTTTCCCGCGCGCAACGCCCGACAGGCCCAATGCGCATGCATGCCATGCGGAAGTGCCAAATAAATGACGTCGACATCGGGATCGGCGATCAACGCATCATAAGCCGCATCGCCGTTATCGTCGGCAGAGGCATAACCATGAGCGGCATCGATAGAAAACGCTCGGCAAAATTCCTCGACATGTGCAGGAGTGCGACCGGCCGCAGCCACCAGCCGCGCCCCAGCGACCTCCTTAAGCGACGATGCAAATCGATGCGAAATGTGCCCAGCGCCTAAAACGCCCCAACGAATCTCGCGCAAATCATCACATGAATCCCGATGTCCCACAACAACCCCCTTCAGTTGCGGTGAAATAGTTCCTGTTTAAGCCCTATTCTGCCGCAAACAGGAGCTATTCCACCGCAAGTTAAAAAAGGGCATCAGGAGCGCGTTTTGCCGAAGGCTTTAAGCGCGGCCGTTACGGGACCAGGCTGGAAACGTCGGCGCACGTCGTCGAGACGCTCGGGAATGTCAATGTGCTGCGGACAGTGCCGCGCACATTTGCCACACTTGATGCAATTGCTCACCAGCTTGGGCTCGCTCGTGCGCACCGCACTCGCCGTAAAGTACTGCGAGATGCCCGTAAACCAGCTATGCGCATAGCTCGCGTTGTAGGCGGCAAAGCAGCCGGGAATATTGACGCCCTTGGGACACGGCATACAGTAGCCGCAACCCGTGCAGGGCACACGGTTCGATTTCTCGAACTCCTCCAGCACGCGCGCGATGGTATCGAGCTGCTCTGTCGTCATCGAGTCCGGTAGTGCACGATCCGCCAATGCCGCGTTCTCGTCCACCTGCGCGGTATCAGTCATACCCGAAAGCAGCATCATGACTTGAGGATGATTCCACACCCACGAAAGGCCCCAAGCAGCTGGCGTATTCAGATGCGGATCGCTCGCGCTATCGAGCACGGCGCGAGCCCGCGGCGGCAGCTTGCCCGCCAGACGTCCGCCCAAAAGCGGCTCCATCACAAACACCGCAAGCCCGCGCTCGGCGGCAGCCATGAGCCCCGCCGTTCCCGCCTGGTAGCGCTCTCCGGCGTAGTTGTACTGGATCTGGCAGAAGTCCCAGTCATACGCATCGAGCATCGTAAGGAAGTCCGCCGCACTGCCGTGGTACGAAAAGCCTATCTGGCGAATACGCCCCGTAGCCTTGTGGCGCGTAATCCAGTCCTCGATACCCAACGCAACCACACGCTCCCATTGCGCGGGCGAGGTGATGTTGTGCATAAGGTAGTAGTCGATATGGTCAGTCCGCAGACGGCGCAGCTGCTCATCAAAATAGCGGTCGAAATCCTCTGCAGATTTGCACGAAGCATGCGGCAGCTTAGTCGCGAGCAAAACCTGATCGCGCAGGCCCAAGCGCTCAATCGATGCCCCGACGCACGCTTCGTTGCCGGGATAGAGATAGGCCGTATCCAGGTAGTTAATCCCCTGCTCCACCGCACGCGAAATGATGGCATCGGCCGTCTTCGGATCCGGGCGTCCCGGCGCACCGGGAAACCTCATGCAGCCCAGCCCCAACGCCGAGATACGGTTGCCGCTTTTGGGGTCAACGCGATATTGCACGGCCCCTCCCTTCGCCATCGGTGCCCCGGCCACGCGAAACACAACGGTCACGCCGCCGAAACAACTTGGAATCGCAATTGAGAACGTATCGTAACGCAGCAGAAATCGAGCCGTCACGGCGCCGCTTTAACATCAGCAAAAAGCCCGATGAAAGGAGCCAACCATGCCCGCGCTCGACCTTTGGAACCTCGCCTCCCAGCTCAAGACCACCGATTATCGCTGGGTCGACCTCACCCACACGCTCTCGTGCGATACCCCGCACTGGTTTGGCTTTAAGCCGTTCGAGTCCACCAAGCTTTTCGACTACCTGCCCGGCACGCCCGAGGACATGCTCGCACCCATGCGCTGCTTTCAGTATTCGGTCGCTTCGCAGTACGGTACCCACGTCGACGCGCCGCGCCACTTTCATGTCGACGGGCGCTCCCTCGGCGAGATCGAGCCCATCGAGTTTATGCATCCGCTCTGCGTGATTGACAAGCACGAGGAGTGCGCCGCAAACCCCGACTTTATCCTGACCGTCGAGGACCTTAAAGCCTGGGAGGACGAGCACGGCCGTATTCCCGAGGACGCCTTTGTCGCCTTCCGCTCCGACTGGTCCAAGCTCGCCGACCTCGAGAACAAGGACGAGGACGGCCAGCCCCACTACCCCGGCTGGGACCTCGACGCCATCAAGTGGCTTGTCGAAGAGCGCAACATCGGCGCCATCGGCCACGAACCGGCAGATACCGACCCGGCGACCATCACCACGCGCGAGGACGCCTACCCCTACCCCGGCGAGCAGTACATCCTCTCGGTTGACCGTTATCAGATCGAGGTCATGGACCATCTGGATGAGCTCCCCGCCACGGGCGCCGTTATCTTCTGCACCTTCCCCAAGGTTCGCGATGGTGTCGGATACCCCGCGCGTGTCTTTGCAGTCTGCCCCACGGCATAAGCCCAGCGCATCCGTTCTTCTAAATATTCGCCGCTCCGCACGCGCGAGGCGCTCCGGCAGCTTACAATCCATCAGGCGCCCCAATTGTGGGCGCCTTTTTATGGGGAGATGATTCACATGCAGATCAACAAAGTCGCCTTTATCGGCAAAGGCGGTGTCGGCCTGCTCTACGGCAGCATGATCGCCCAGGCGCTCGGCAACGACGCCGTCGAATACGTTATGGACGACGCACGCTTCGATCGTCACGCAAACGACGCGCTCACCGTCAACGGCAAACCTTGCGCGCTCAAGTCCGTCCGCGCCAGCGAGGCCATGCCCGCCGATCTGGTCATCCTCACGGTCAAGACAACCGGACTCGATCAGGCGATCCAGACCATGGAGCGCATCGTGGGTCCCAATACGCACATTGCCTCGCTGTGCAACGGCATTACCAGCGAGCAAAAAATCGCCGAGCGCTTTGGCTGGGAGCGCACCGTCCTCGGTATCTGCCAGGGTATGGACGCGGTATTCCTCAACGGCGAGCTCACGTTTACCAACACCGGTGAGATTCGTTTTGGCGCGGCCGCCGGCACCGACCCCGAGACCGTTGCCGCCATTGATAAGCTTTACGCGCGCTGCGGCATCGCCCATACCGTCGAGACAGACATCGCACACCGCATGTGGGCCAAGCTCATGCTCAACGACGGTATCAACCAGACCTGTATGGCCTACGGCGGCACGTACGGAAGCGCCACGGAACAGGGCTCCGAGCAGCGTCGCTGCTTTGTTTCCGCCATGCGCGAAACGCTTGCAGTCGCCAATGCCGAAGGCATCGAGCTGACCGAAGCAGACCTGACGCAGATGGTGCACCTCATCGAGGGACTCGATCCCGCCGGCATGCCGTCGATGGCGCAAGACCGCGTCGCGCGACGCAAAACCGAAGTCGAGGAGTTCGCGGGCACCATTTGCCGCCTGGCAGCCAAGCACAATATCCAGGCGCCTCAGAACGAATGGCTCTATCAGCGTATTCGCGATATCGAGGCAAGCTGGTAGCGCCCGATTCGCCACGTCAACAAACTCGACAGCAAAGCCGCCGCAAGGAGCACTCCCCTTGCGGCGGCTTTCATCTTCATCTATAACCAGTAGTCGGCGTTCCGACGGTTAGAGCTGCGACTCCGGAGCCTCGTCCTCGTCATCGCGACAAAGGACCACGCCCGCGCTTCCCAGCAGCGCGGCCGCGATCAGCGCACCGACCACGATAGGAGCAGCCCCGCATGACCCCTGCATGCCCGCGACGAGCGCGGCGGTAGGGCCAAGACAGCCAAGCATCAATGCGACGGCGGCGACGGCGATATCTCGAGCGTTCACAAGACCACTTCCTCCACGAGAAAGACCTTATTTCTCATGAACTAGTGTGCCCCGCGCCCATATGCGCGGCGTACCGCCACGGTAAGGGCTCTGTTAACTCAAGCGCATACACAGGACGGGCGTCTTTACGTTGCCCAAAAGCTCGGTAAAGACGCCCGTCCGCCAAATATCTGTGATGCCGAAAGATTACCAGCCGGTGTAGTAGTCGGTGGTTCCGGCAGCGCAGCCGGAGTCATAGACCTTGCACTCACCCTTGGATCCGGTAAACGTGGAGCCCTGGGCCTTATCGCCCGCAGCAACAACGTAGTAGCCATCGGAATCGCGCCAAAAGCCCTCAGAATCCTGCGTCCACTCGCCCGTACGGTGATGATAGAGCACATTGCTGCTGTAATAGGTCTCGCGGCGGCCGTTATAGTTATTGACGCCGCTCGAACGTGTCAGGCCCGAGCCGTTGGCGTAATACGCAGCGGACGCGTAAGACGAGCCGTAGCCGGCATTGTAATACGAAGCCTGAGCGGCCTCAGCAGCCTCGGCTTCGGCAGCCGCAGCCTCAAGAGCCTCGCGCTTGGCATCCTCAAGCGTGGAGCGAAGCTCGTCGAGCTCGGTCGACTTGGCGTCGACCTCCCCCATCGTCAAAAGGCCACCCGCGTTGTCGATGCAGCCCTGCAAGACAGCACGCTCATCATCGGTAGCATAGTCGCCATACATGTTCATAATGATCTGAGCGCGCATCTCCAGGGAATCGCGCTTTGCCCCCATCGAGGCGTTCCACTCCTGCATGGAGCCATAACCATCGCCGCGATAGTCGACGGGCTGTACCAGCGTCGCCTCAGACGGCGTAGACCCAACCGTATCGGACAGTGTTGCCGCATGGGCATCAGTTGCGCCGGCGCCCGCCAAAAGCGCCACGGCCAAGGCGGCAGAAAGGGCGGCGGCTTTCGGTTTTCGTGAATCGATCCTCATGTAGCTGGAAACCTCCGTAGTGCGTTTTTGCTGCGTTTAAGCTGCGTGTGATTCGATCGCGCTGCATAGTACCCCGAGCAATTCGCGACCTGCGGTTTTACTCAAAAGGTGCACGTCAATTGCGTAAAACTCACATCCTCTCAACAGGAGTTTTCCACAACTCGAATGCATAAAGCGTCTCAAAAACCCTGTTTTGGCATACTTCCTATGCAAAAAAGGCGCCTGTGCAAACATTGTTCGCACAGGCGCCTTGAGCAGGCATTTTATGCAGTTATACCTATCGAGTCGCAAGGGGTCCTTGCACAAGTCGCCTTACTCGTCCAGCGCGGCGAAGGCCTGCTTCAGATCCCAAATGATATCCTCGGCGTTCTCGGTACCGATGGAAAGGCGGATCGTGGAGGGCGTGATGTTCTGCTCGGCGAGCTCCTCGGCAGAGAGCTGGGAGTGCGTGGTGGTAGCCGGGTGCACGACGAGCGACTTGACGTCGGCAACGTTGGCGAGCAGCGAGAAAACCTGCAGGTGGTCGATGAACTTCCAAGCTGCCTCCTGGCCACCCTTAATCTCAAAGGTAAAGATCGAGGCACCACCGTTGGGGAAGTACTCCTTGTAGAGCTCGTGATCGGGATGCTCAGGCAGGCTCGGGTGGTTCACCTTGGCGACATGGCTGTCGCCGTTCAGGAACTCGACGACCTTCTTGGTGTTCTCGACATGACGGTCGACGCGCAGCGACAGGGTCTCGGTGCCCTGGAGCAGGATCCAGGCGTTGAAAGGGCTGATGCAAGCGCCCTCGTCGCGCAGCAGGATAGCGCGGACATAGGTTGCGAAGGCGGCGGGACCGGCAGCCTCGGCAAACGAAACGCCATGGTAGGAGGGGTTGGGCTCAGCGATCTGGGCGTACTTTCCGCTCGCCTTCCAATCGAAGTTACCGCCGTCGACGATCACACCGCCCAGCGAGGTGCCGTGGCCGCCGATGAACTTGGTTGCGGAGTGGACGACAATGTTGGCACCATGCTCCAGCGGACGGAACAGATACGGGGTGCCGAAGGTGTTGTCGACGACAACCGGCAGACCGTGCTTCTTGGCGATCTCGGAGATGGCGTCGATGTTGGGGATATCGGAGTTGGGGTTGCCGAGCGTCTCGAGATAGATGACCGTGGTGTTGTCCTTGATGGCACCCTCAACCTCGTCCAGGTTATGAGCGTCGACAAATGTGGTCTCGACACCAAACTGGGAGAGGGTATGCTCCAGCAGGTTGTAGGAGCCACCGTAGATGGTCTTCTGGGCCACCACATGGTCACCGGCCTGGGCGAGTGCCTGCAGGGTGTAGGTGATAGCGGCGGCACCGGAAGCAACGGCGAGGCCGGCCACGCCGCCCTCGAGCGCGGCGATACGGTCCTCGAAGACACCCTGGGTGGAGTTGGTCAGACGACCGTAGATGTTACCGGCGTCGGCAAGGCCAAAGCGGTCGGCGGCGTGCTGGGCGTTGCGGAACACGTAGCTCGTGGTCTGATAGATAGGCACGGCGCGGGCATCGGATGCGGGATCGGCGCTCTCCTGGCCAACGTGCAGCTGCAGGGTATCGAAACCAAAGGTGTGCTCGGGGTTGTTGATGAACTGGCTCATGATGATCTCCTTGATCGAACGAAAGTAAATAAATAAGAGAGAAGTAAGTCGCTGTCTCCTGATCACGCCGACGGGCGCAAACAGGAGCCCGGCATTCGTCTTGGTAAGCAATTCATATGCGGATCTCCTTTCGCATCCCGGTTCCGTGGTCGGCTTAATTACCTACCGCCTTTGTGTGTTTTGAATAGTACGAGCATTGTTTCGCTCGGTCAATCACTTAAAAGCGCTAACCTGTTATCTGTTTTATAGATAACAATCGAAAGGATGGCGTCGATGACCCTTCAGCAGCTTCGTTTTCTGATCGCCGTGGCGGAGTCCGGCTCAATCAACGCCGCAGCCCAACGCCTCTATACCGCTCAGTCCAACATCTCAAACGCCGTCAAAAGCCTGGAACAGGAACTCCATCTGGAAATCTTTACGCGCTCCAGCCGCGGCGTCACGCTCACCAACGACGGCACCGAGCTTTTGGGCTATGCGCGCCAGGTCGTAGAGCAGGCCGACATGCTCGAGGCACGCTACGAGGACGGCGGCACCCCGCAAGCCCGCCTCGCCATTTCCGCCCAGCACTACGCCTTTTCGGTCGAGGCCTTTGTCAACGTGGTCGAGCGCTGCCGCGACAGCAAGTTCGAGTTCATCATGCGCGAGACCACCACATCGCAGATCATCGATGACGTCCGTGCGTTTCGCAGCGATATCGGCATTCTGTATCTGGATGACTTTAACGCCCGTGTCTTGCAGAAGGCCTTCGCCGATGCCCGAGCAAGCTTCCATCCCCTCTTCGACGCAACGGTCCACGTATTCGTTAGCGAACGCCACCCGCTCGCACGCCGCCCTCAGCTGTCCCTTGCCGACCTCACGCCCTACACCCGTTACAGCTTTGAGCAGGGAACCTCAAACTCCTTCTATTACGCCGAGGAACCCTTTAGCTATATCCCTTGCGACCGCAACATACGAATCTCGGACCGCGGAACACTTACTAACTTACTTATCACGTCGAACGGTTACACCCTGTCGACCGGTGTCCTCTCCAATGAAATGCAATGGGGCATGGCATCGATCCCGTTAGCAGACGCCCCAACGATGCACGTAGGCTATATCATGCACGACGAGCGCAAGCCCTCTCCCCTCTTGCAGCAATACCTCGACGAGCTCAATCGCATCATCCATGCCAACTAGCTGTCGGAAGACGGGGTAGAAATCGTAGATTGTTAGCCCCCGGCGGGCATGGCGCTACAATGGTCACTCACATGAAACGCAATCAACGAAAGGAAGCCCGTGAAGGTCATCATCTATACCGACGGCTCGGCCCGATCAAATCCGGGACGCGGCGGCTACGGCGCCGTGCTCAAATACACCAACCCCGCCGGCAAGACCTTTACCTCCGAGCTTTCGCGCGGCTACGCCAAGACCACCAACAACCGCATGGAGCTCATGGCCGTTATCGTGGCGCTCGAGGCACTCAACCGCCCCTGCGAGGTCGAAGTCCATTCCGATTCGCAGTACGTCGTCAACGCCTTTAACAAGCATTGGATCGACGGCTGGAAAAAGCGCGGATGGAAAACCGCCAACAAGCAACCCGTCAAGAACCGCGACCTGTGGGAGCGCCTACTCACCGCCAAAAGCAAGCACAAGGTTGAGTTCATCTGGGTTAAGGGTCACGCCGGCCACGAGCTCAACGAGCGCTGCGATGAACTCGCCACCACGGCGGCCGACGGCAGCAACCTCGATATCGACACCGGCTTTAACGAGAGCGACCTGTAATAGCGTTTTCGCGCAGCTTTATACCCCCACGCGCTACACTCATCCTGTAGACCAAACAACGCAAGGGGGACGTATGTTGCGCATCGCGACCATCGGCACATCCATGATCACCGACGACTTTATCCAAGTCGTCAACGCCAACGACCAAGCCGCGTTTGTGGGCACGCTTTCACGCGATGCCAATCGCGGTGCCGCCTTTACCGCCGAGCGCGGTGGCGAGCGAAACTTTACCTCACTCGATGAGCTTGCGGCAGCCGCCGACGTCGACGCCGTCTATATCGGCAGCCCTAACGCACTTCACTACGAGCAGGCCCTTGCCTGCATCGCCGGTGGCAAGCACGTCATCGTCGAGAAGCCCTTCTGCGCCACCGAAACGCAGGCGCTGGAAGTCTTCCGCGCTGCCGAGGCAGCAGGTGTCGTGGCCCTCGAGGCCATGCGTCCCCTCCACGATCCCGCCTTCCACGCCATCGAGGACGCCCTGGGCGAGATCGCCCCCATCCGCCGCGCCTCGTTGCGCTTTGGCAAGTATTCTTCGCGCTATAACGAGATTCTCGCGGGGCGCGCCACCAATATCTTCGACTGCAACATGGCATCGGGGTCCCTCATGGATATCGGCATCTACACCGTCGAGCCCATGGTCGAAATCTTCGGCATGCCCTCGGGCCTCACCAGCATGACCACGCTGCTCGACCGCGCCACGCGAAAGCTCACGCACGGCCCTATCGACGGCTGCGGCTCCATCCTCGCCAGCTACGGCGGCGGTCGCATCTCCGTCGAGCTTGCGCATTCCAAGATCACGAATGACCTGCTGCCCTCGCAGATCGAAGGCGAGCGCGGCACCATCCAGATCGACCATCTGTCCACGCCTCGTAACGTCTGCATCGACTATCGCGGCGACGTTGTGCGCGGCTCGGCGACCGAAGCGCCGCGCGAGCAGGGCGACAACGGCCGCGTGCTCGACCTGCCCAAATCGAACAACACCATGGAGTACGAACTCGCCGACTTTATCACCGCCATCGGCGGCATCGATAACGTTAAGGAAGAGATTTGGGAGACCCCGGCGGGACGCCATGAGCTTGGCCACTATCGCGACGTCACCCTCGTCTCGTTGCGCATCATGGATGCCGTGCGTCAACAGGCGGGTATCACATTCCCAGCCGACTCTGAACAGCGGGCCTAGCGATGGGTTTCTTCGATACGTTCTTCTCCAGCGTCACCGGCGGCAGTCGAGAGCCTCAAAAACCATCAAACGTCGAGCTCGAGCTGCGCCGCAGGCTTACTGTGCTCGCAAGCGACGAGGTCACTCAAGACACTCCCCTGCGCTATTTCCTGCGCTGGGCGGGGCAAGTCCAGGGCGTCGGTTTTCGCTTTACCAACACCAACCTCGCGCAGGCACGCGCACTCACCGGTTGGGTACGCAACATGGAAGACGGCTCGGTCGAAATGGAGGTGCAGGGCACGCCTGCAAACATCCTGTCGCATCTCGAGGCGCTTCACGCCTCGTACGAGCGCATGGGAACGCGTTTTCGCCTCGTAGACGCCCAGGCCCGAGCCCCACTTGCCAATGAAGATGGTTTCATTCCTCGTTATTAGTATTGTGTGCTAAATACGGTATCATTTACCTACGACCGTTGATAGAAAAGAGGCGAGGCGCATGGCGGTGCAAAGAAGGAATACCAGGCAGCGAAAGCTGGTTCTTGACGCCGTGCGCCAAAGCTATAACCATCCCACCGCCGACGAAATCTACAACGTCGTGCGCGCGCAGGATGACAAAATCAGCCGCGG
>CAKTUC010000040.1 GCA_934617135.1 uncultured Collinsella sp.
ACAAAGAGCATAAAGTGCTCGACGTGCTCGGGCTTACCGCGGAAACCGTGACGCAGGCGACAGTTTTGCGTGGCGATGCCGGCCGGGCAGGTGTCCTGCTGGCAGTCGCGCTGCATGAGGCAGCCCATGGAGATGAGCGGCATGGTCGCAAAGCCAAACTCCTCGGCACCCAGCAGGCAGGCGACGGCGACATCGGTGCCGTCCATAAGCTTGCCGTCGGCCTCGAGCACCACGCGCGAACGCAGGCCGTTTTGCAGCAGGGTCTGCTGAGCCTCGGCAAGGCCGAGCTCCAGCGGCAGGCCGGCGTGCCAGATAGAGTCACGCGCCGCGGCACCCGAGCCGCCGTTGTGGCCGCTGATCAAGATCTTGTCGGCCGCGCCCTTGGCGACACCGGTGGCGATGGTGCCGACGCCGGCCTCGCTGACCAGCTTGACCGACACGCGCGCGCCGGGGTTAGCGTTCTTAAGGTCGAAGATGAGCTCCGCCAGGTCCTCGATGGAGTAAATATCGTGGTGCGGCGGAGGCGAGATCAGGCCGATACCGGGCGTGGACTGACGGACCTCGGCGATCCAGGGGTAGACCTTCTTGCCGGGCAGGTGGCCACCCTCGCCGGGCTTGGCGCCCTGGGCCATCTTGATCTGAATCTCGAAGGCGCTGCACAGGTAGCGGCTCGTCACGCCAAAGCGCGCGCTTGCTACCTGCTTGATCGCGGAGTTCTTTGAGTCACCGTTAGCCAGCGGGGTCTCGCGACGCGGGTCCTCGCCGCCCTCGCCGGAGTTGGAACGGCCGTGCAGGCGGTTCATGGCGATGGCCATGCACTCGTGCGCTTCCTTGCTGATGGAACCGTACGACATGGCGCCGGTGTTAAAGCGGCGGACGATGTTGAGCGCGGGCTCGACCTCGTCGAGCGGCACCGGGGTGCGGCCGCTGTCGTCAAAGTCCAGCAGGTCGCGCAGGCGCACGGCGCGGCCGGTGCGGTGCAGGCGGGCGCTGTACTCCTTAAAGGTGTCGTAGCTGTCCTCACGGCAGGCGGTCTGCAGCAGGTAGACGGTCTGCGGGTCGATAAGGTGATCCTCGCCGCCGAGCGGGCGCCACTTGGTCAGGCCCAGCGTGGGCAGCTGCTCGGGCGCGGGGCTCTTAAGGATAGCGAGCGCGGCGTCGTAGCGCTCGTTTTGCTCGCGCTCAACGTCCTCAACACCCATACCGCCCACACGGCTCACCGTGCCGGCGAAGTATGCGTTGACGAACTCCGTGGTAAAGCCCACGGCCTCGAAGATCTGCGCGGAGTGGTAGCTCTGCACCGTGGAGATGCCCATCTTGGACATGATGGAGACGATGCCTGCCGTCGCGGCCTTGTTGTAGTTGTCGATACCCTGCTCGGCCGTCACGTCCAAGTCGCCGCGTGCCGCCAGATCGCGGATGCACGCGTGCGCGTTGTACGGATAGATGCCGCTCGCGGAGTAGCCCACCAGCGCCGCAAAGTCGTGCGGGGACACGGCGTCGCCGCACTCCACAACGATGTCGGCAAAGGTGCGCACGCCGGCACGGATAAGGTGGTTGTGAACGCAGCCCACGGCGAGCAGCGACGGCACGGGCACCTCGCCCTCGGCAGCACGGTCGCTCAGCACCACGATGTTCACGCCATCGCGAACCGCGGCCTCAACGTCCTCGGCCAGCTGCTTGAGCGCGGCCTGCAGCGCGCCCTCGCCCGTGTCGCGGCGGTACACGGCACGGAAGCGGCGGGTCTTAAAGCCCACGCGGTCGATGGCGCAAATGCGGTCGAACTCCTCCTCGTTCAGCAACGGGCGCTCCAAGCGAACCAGCTGGCAGGCCGTACGGGAGTCCTCGAGCAGGTTGCCGTGGTTGCCCAGGTAGAGCGTGGTCGAAGTGACCATATGCTCGCGCAGGGCGTCGATCGGCGGGTTCGTGACCTGGGCGAACAGCTGATAGAAGTAGTCGTAGAACGAGCGCGTCTTCTTGGACAGGCAGGCCAGCGGCGCATCGATGCCCATCGAGGCGAGCGGGGCCTTGCCCTGCTGGGCCATGGGGCGCACGACCTCGTCGACGTCGTCCCAGTGATAGCCGAGCTTGGCCATGCGCACGGCGGCGGGCACCTCGGCGTCCTCGGCCGGCGTTGCCGTGGCGGGCTTGTCGAGCGCGTCGACCGTCAGCGTCTCCTCGGCAATCCAGTCGCGGTAGGGCTTTTCCTTGGCATAGCGGGCGCGCAGCTCGTCGTTGTAGATCACGCGGCCGCGGGCAAAGTCGACCTCGAGCATCTGGCCCGGTCCCAGGCAGCCGCTCGTCAGGATGTTCTCGGGGCGCACCTCGATGGTGCCCACCTCGCTCGCCAGCATAAAGCGGCCGTCGCGCGTCACGTAGTAGCGCGCCGGGCGCAGGCCGTTGCGGTCGAGGGCGGCGCCCAGGGTACGGCCGTCGGTAAAGGCGATGGCAGCCGGGCCGTCCCACGGCTCCATGAGCATGGACTGGTAGGCGTCGTAGGCGCGGCGTTCCTCGCTCAGGCTATCGTTGTGGTCCCACGGCTCGGGCAGCAACATGGACGCGGCACGCGTGAGCGGGCGGCCGTTCATGACCAGGAACTCGAGCACGTTGTCCAGAATCGCGGAGTCGGAACCCTCGCGGTTGATGATGGGCATCACGCGCTCAAGATCGTGTTGCAGCACGGGGCTGTACAGGTTGGGTTCGCGGGCGCGGATCCAGTTGACGTTGCCCTTGAGGGTGTTGATCTCGCCGTTGTGGATGATAAAGCGGTTGGGGTGCGCGCGCTCCCAGCTGGGCGTGGTGTTGGTGGAGTAGCGCGAGTGGACGAGCGCCACGGCCGTCTTGACGGCGGCGTCGTTGAGGTCGATGAAGAAGCGGCGCATCTGCGTGGCGACGAGCATGCCCTTGTACACGATGGTGCGCGAGCTCATGGAGCACACGTAGAAGATCTTGTCGCGCAGGGCAAACTCGGCGTCGGCCTTCTTCTCGATGGTGCGACGGCACACGTACAGGCGACGCTCGAAGGCATCGCCGGCGGGCGTGTCGTCCGGACGGCCCAGGAAGGCCTGCAGGATAGTAGGCATGCAGGCGCGGGCCGTCTCGCCCAGGTCGTGCGGGTCGACCGGCACCTCGCGCCAAAAGAGCAGCGGCACGCCAGCCTCGGCGCAGCCCTCCTCAAACACGCGGCGGGCATCCTCTACGCCCTTGTCGTCCTGCGGGAAGAACAGCATGGCCACGCCATAGTCGCCCTCTGCCGGCAGAATCTGGCCGCACTTTTGAGCCTCTTTGCGGAAAAAGTGATGCGGAACCTGGAACAGGATGCCGGCGCCGTCGCCGGTGTTCTTCTCGAGTCCCGTGCCGCCGCGGTGCTCCAAGTTGACCAGAATGGACAGCGCGTCGTCCAGAATCTGGTGATGGCGCTCACCGTTGATATCGGCAAGCGCGCCGATGCCACATGCATCGTGGTCGAATTCGGGGCGATAAAGGCCCTGCTGCTGAGCGGAATCTGCCTGCATCGCGATCCTCCCCTAGATATTAGACAGTCAGTTGAATAGGCATACTAGGAGCATCGCCAGCCCGTTGTGTTTCCCACCCGTTTCGAAACAATCGCGTAACGCACGCAACAGATGATCCGTTTTCCGGCACTTGGGGACGTTCCTTTTCTGCCGGCAGCCTGGGGCACTCCTTGTGTCAAGGGCTTGGCGCAAACAAACCTGACCCCCTTGCACCAATTTGCCTTGCCGGCTCTACAGGGCCTTTTTGGGACAGGCCTTGGTGCACTCCATGCACAGGATGCACTCCGTGCCGTTGCGACGGTCGAGCGAATTGTCCGTCACGTCGACGTCCATCGGGCAAATCTTACGACACTTACCGCACGAGATGCACTTGTCCTTATCGCAGGTAACGCGCACGAGTGCCCGCTTGGACATGGGCTTTAAAAACACCGTCACCGGGCAGATGTACTTGCAAAACGCGCGGTTGTCCTTAAGGGCAAACGCGAGCGCGATGCCCACCACGTAATAGATCACATTGCCCACGATAAAGGCAATCCACATGACGTCGGCAAGGTTGGGAACGCCCAGAAGAAACAGCGCACCCACAAAGGCGAGCGACGCCACAAAGGTTACGTAGCGCAGCCAGCCAAACGACCGACGTTCGTGCGTTGCAGGCACCTTGTACGGCAGCAAATCGAGCACCATCGCCGTCCAACACGCATAGCCGCACCAACCGCGGCCAAATACAAGCGGCCCAAAGATCTTGGCCACGGCGTAATGAATGGTCGCCGCCTCAAAAGAACCCAGGAAGAGGTAGTACCAAAAGCCCTCGATCTGCATATTCTCGTGACACAGAAAGCCCAGGTAGACGAGCATATATGTGCCGATGGCAAATTGGACCGCATGGCGCGCATACTTCCAGTTGGCAAGGTAGAGCGCCGTGCCCGCGGCCAGTGCCGTGCCAATGTAGGAGAAATTGCCGAGGTAGAACAGGTTGCCCGTGGTGCGCCACAGAACAACCGCGACCACCTCGAAGACGATCCAAAGCAGCGCGGGAACCTTGTACTTTGCCATGCCGTTCATCCGAGGGCCTTTCTTCTTCGCAACCTTTCCTGCCATTATGCGCGTGATCGGCTGAAGTGCGGGCACAGTTTGATGACTCGGCATGTAAGGATTTTGCAGACGACTCGGGCGCGCCGACATGCGCCGTTTCCCTCCCGCCAAATATCTCAATCTGTAACAGTTAAACCCAATTTCGGCGTCCAGATGTTACAGATCGAGATTTTTATAACCAACCAGTCTGGCTTGTCTCAATCTGTAACAGTTAGAGGGGTTTTATGCGCTCAGATGTTACAGATTGAGATGTTTCCGAAAGGCGGCTCCGAATGTCTCGATCTGTAACACGAAGGGCCGGTTTCGGCAGCCAACTGTTACAGATTGAGACAATTACGGCCCCCATTGCACCAACCATGTCCAAAATAACAATTTTGTTAGTCTTGGTTAACTTTTGAGCCTAAAACGGGTATCCTTTGCGGCGTCAAGCAAACGGCACGCACGCTGTGTCAGATCAAGGAGGCCCCTATGGCGCACCAAGCAGAGCAGCAGACGATGCAACTCGTCCTTATCCGTCACGGAGAGTCGGAGTGGAACAAGCTCAATCTGTTCACTGGCTGGACCGACGTCGAGCTCACCGATACAGGCCGCGAGGAAGCAGCCGCGGGTGGTCGCGCCCTCAAAGAGGCGGGATTCGACTTTGATATCTGCTACACCTCGCGCCTCAAGCGCGCAATCCACACCCTCAACATCGTGCTGAGTCAGATGGACCGCGAGTGGCTGCCCGTCATCAAATCGTGGAAGCTCAACGA
The DNA here is from genome assembly GCA_934617135.1 of uncultured Collinsella sp. Classification (GTDB taxonomy): domain Bacteria; phylum Actinomycetota; class Coriobacteriia; order Coriobacteriales; family Coriobacteriaceae; genus Collinsella. Next base: position 5,360 of record CAKTUC010000040.1, read on the forward strand.
GCGCCACTACGGCGCGCTGCAGGGTCTTAACAAGGCCGACGCCGCGGCCGAACACGGCGACGAGCAGGTGCTCATCTGGCGCCGCTCCTTCGATGTCTGCCCGCCGGCACTCGAGCCGGGCGACGCGCGCGACCCCCACACCCAGGAGCAATACCGCGACATCGCACCCGACCAGCTGCCCTACACCGAGTGCCTCAAAGACACAATCGCCCGCGCCTGGCCCTATTTTGAGGACGAGATTCGCCCCCAGATGCTCGCCGGCAAACGCGTGCTCATCGCCGCGCACGGCAACTCCCTGCGCTCGCTCGTCATGAAGTTCGAGCATCTCACGCCCGAGGAAATCCTCAAGGTCAACATCCCCACCGGCGTGCCGCTCGTCTACACCTTCGACACCGATTTCAACGTCCTCGACAAGCGCTACATCGGTGACCCGGCGACCATCGCCGCCAAGATCGATGCCGTTGCCAATCAGGGCAAGGCGCACAAGTAGTCCCATCTTTAGCTCAACGCGCGGCGCCGCACGACCCCGGCGCGGCACCGCGCCGTCCGCACGCAGGAACCGACCATGCTCAACCATCTCAAACAACACTTTGGCTCACATCGCACCGGAGGCCACGGAGGCCTGGACATTGCCCGGCACATCGGCCCCGGATTGCTCGTCACCGTCGGCTTTATCGATCCGGGCAATTGGGCCTCCAACATGGCCGCGGGCTCGCAATTTGGCTACGCGCTACTGTGGGTGGTCACGCTGTCTACGATTATGCTGATCGTCTTGCAGCACAACGCGGCGCACCTGGGCATCGCCACGGGTGCCTGTCTTGCCGAGGCCACGACCCGCTTTCTTCCCCGCCCCGTCGGACGCGCCGTGCTCGCCAGTGCATATCTCGCAACCGTCGCCACCGCTATGGCCGAGGTCCTGGGCGGCGCGATCGCGCTCCAGATGCTCTTTGGGCTGCCCATGCGCGCCGGCTGCGTCATCGTGGCGGCGACTTCGATGGCGATGCTCATGACGAGCTCCTACAAACGTGCCGAGCGCTGGATTATCGCCTTCGTTGGCATAGTGGGTCTGTCGTTTTTGGCCGAGCTCGCGCTGGTCAAAGTCGACTGGACGCAAGCCGCCGCAGGCTGGATCACGCCCAGCATGCCCACCGGCTCACCTGCAATTGTCGTCAGCATCCTGGGGGCGGTCGTCATGCCCCACAACCTCTTTCTGCACTCCGAGGTCATCCAATCCATGCACTTCGAAGGCCAAGGCGAGCAGGTTATCGAGGAGCGCCTGCGCTACGAGCTCTTCGACACGCTCTTTTCGATGGGCGTGGGCTGGGCGATCAACTCGGCGATGGTCATCCTGGCCGCGACGACTTTCTTTGCCCGCGGCATCGTCGTAGACGACCTCGCCGTCGCGGCCGCCACGCTCTCCCCCATCCTGGGCCCGGCAAGTTCAATCATCTTTGCCGTGGCGCTGCTGTTCGCAGGCCTCTCGAGCAGCGTGACGGCGGGCATGGCGGCCGGCACCATTACGGCGGGCATGTTCGACGAGGAATACGACATCCACGACCGGCATTCATCGATTGGCGTGGCACTCTGCTTTGCCGGTGCAGTTGTTGCCTGCCTGGTTGTTTCGAATCCCTTTGAGGGTCTCATCTGGAGCCAAGCACTGCTGTCGCTCCAGCTGCCGATCACGGTCTTCGTGCTCATACGACTCACCAGCTCGCGCCGCGTCATGGGCAAATACGCCAACTCGCGCCCGCTCAACGCGCTGCTCATAGGGATTGGCGTCGTCGTAACGGCGCTCGATGCCGTGCTATTGACCGGGATGTGACGAGACCGCATGCCCGCCCAGCCAAACATCTCGATTTGTAACAGATGGAGCCAATTTCCGCCCCTTGCTGTTACAAATCGAGACAATCGGACAAATACGATCCCCTTGCACCAAAAAGGGCCCCGGCCGAAACATACGACCGGGGCCCTTGGACAGAGCTATGTTCGGCTAATCGCCGTATGCCTGCGAGCTACTCCTCGACGAGCTCAAACTCATCGGGACCGACGCCGCACACCGGGCACACGTAATCCTCGGGCAGCTCGGGCGTGTCGACCTCGACCTCGTAACCGCAAACGGTGCACACGAACTTATAGGTCTTCTTCTCCTCAGCCATGATGTTCTCCTCTCGAACGTGACTGCAGATGTGCTTCGCTTATTAGTATAGGTTCTCAATAATATAATGCAAGTGTTTTTAGAGCATTTCTATTCCTGATACGAAGATGCCTTGGGCGGCGTCTTGCCCTTCAGGACCTTGTGGTAGTAATCGTAGGTGAGCGGCGTCTCGTCGCTCAGACGCTCGGCATCCTCGACCTCGCCGATAAACAGCAGATGCGTGCCCACGTCCACGGTGTCAATCAAACGGCAGCTAAACAGCGCCGCCGCATGCTCGGGCACATAAGGCATGCCCAGAGCCGTCTCGCGGGTCTCGTACTTGGCGAACTTGTCGTAATCGCTGCTGGTGCGAAAGCCAAAGTTACCGATGTAGAGCATGTCGGCCGTCTGATCAATCACGGTCAGCGCGAAGGCCTTCGCCGACGCGATGACACCCGAGGTGACGTTGTCCTTGTTCACGGCAACCGAGATGCGCGGCGGTGCGGACGTCACCTGCACCGCCGTGTTGATGACGCAGCCGGCGCGCAGCCCGTCTGCCGCGGCACTCACCACGTACAGACCGCTCGGCATGGTAAAGAACGCAGTTTTGTCCATAACGATCACTCCCCTAACCCGGGTTGGAACCTCATGGATGTATGTACCCACAAAAAAGGCGGCGCCCATAACGGATGCCGCCTTTGAGACATATGTGTCAGAACAGTAAGAAAAATGAGACGCGTCCCACCGTCCTCACAGGTCGAGCGCCTAGCGGTTGCGCTCCTTGAGCGCGCGGTCAATCTCGCGCTGGACATCGCGCTTGGCCATATCCTCGCGCTTGTCGTAGAGTTTCTTGCCGCGACCCAGACCAAGCAGCAGCTTTACGCGACCGTCGGTATTAAAGTAGAGCTCCAGCGGCACCAGCGCATAGCCGCGGTTACGTAGCTTACCGTCGAGGAAGTCAATCTCCTTGCGGTGCAGCAACAGACGACGACGGCGATCGGGATCGCGGTTCCACACGCCGCCGTGACTATAAGGATGAATATGCAGGCCCACCAGCCAGCACTCGCCGCCACGAATCAGCGCAAACGTGTCGGTGATCTGACAGGCGCGCTCGCGAATCGACTTGACCTCGGTGCCACTCAGCTCAATGCCGCACTCAAAGGTCTCGTCGATAAAGTACTCGTGATGTGCCGAGCGATTCTTGGAGATGAGCTTGCGCTCGCGCTTACTGGGCATCGCCGGCCTCCTTGGCTCCATCGGCGTTCTTGTTCGCGGCCTCGTGCTTTGCCTTGCGCTCAGCATTGAGCTCGGCATCGCTCTCGCGCACCAGCTTGATAATCGCCGCACAGGCCTCCTCGCCCACCAGGTCTCGGGCGCGAACCGTCAGACGCGTCGCCTCACGCTTGTCGCCGTCGTTTGCGGCATCGGTCGCGCACATAATCAGGCAGATCGCAATCTCGGCCGAAGGCGAGGTCGGCACGCCCTGCAGGGCCAGTTCACCCATCACATGATCGTCGCTCTCATCGGCGGCATCCGGATAGGTGGTATGAATCTTGTTGAGCAGACGCGTCGTATGTGCATCGTTGGGGGCCAGGCGCAGTGCCAAGCGGGCACAGCCCACGGCAGCCGAGACGTTCTCGGTCTCGGGCTCCAAGAAGTACTGGCCCAGGTTGGCATAGGCACGGGCGGCGCACTTGCCATCGCTCGCGCGCTCCAACACCGAGAACGAGAGCGATGCCCACTCCTGCTTGTCCTCGAGCGCACGGAACAGCTCGGCCAAGTCCAAACGATAGTTGCAGTTCATGGGGTCCCAGCGCACGGCCTGCATCAGGGCATTACGGGCGCTCACGTAATCCTGCTGGCGAATGTAGGCAAACGCCATGTCGGAGTACAGACGGTCAAACGGCACCTCGACCTGCACGAGCTCGCGCGGATCCTTCTCCACGCGACGATAGGCCAGACGCTCAAACTTGCTATCGAAGCTAAAGTACTGACGGTTCTCCTCCGTCTTGCACTCGGCATCGATGTACTCCTCGGCAAGCTCCACCAGACGCTCCAACAGCGGCGTCGCCGTGGCCAGGTCACCCTGCGCCAGATAGTTCTCGGCATACGTGATGTCTTGCAAGCTGATGGGCAGATCCATGGCCACTCCTCGATCTGAGCGAAACGCGGCAAACGCCGCATATACGGTCGATACACAAAACCCGGGTCTCTTGCGAGGCCCGGGCGTTCATTTGTGGGTAGCCCGTACCAGATTCGAACTGGTGATCTCCGCCTTGAGAGGGCGGCGTCCTAAACCGCTAGACGAACGGGCCATATGTAGCAAATGCAATGGCTGGGATGGAGGGAGTCGAACCCCCATTGACGGAACCAGAATCCGCTGTCCTGCCATTAGACGACATCCCAATGACTGCATTGCTGCGCTCGGCTGTGCCTTTGCGCAAGAAAGAAATATACGGGAAGTCCCGCCATGACGCAAGCCCCAATTTTGACTTTTTTGAAATTCGGTCAAATTCGGCCAGCTCGTGAAGGACCTGTGAAGTGATACCGACATGCAGGACACCAGCGTCCGCATATCATTCCGCAAGCGCCGCTGGTAGATTACAGCAATGCGGCGCTCACGGCAGATGGAACAATCGAACCATCATTATTACGCGGATATCGAGGCGCCATGAATGAAGAGCTTGATTACCTGTGGGAGACCCTCGGCCTCGAGATCGCCGTTGGCCCTTGGCCCGACCGCGGCAAAATCCATCCCACGCTGCGCCCCGCCATCACGGTCATGCAGGCGACATACCGCCGCGCCTCGTTTTTGATCATGCGGACGTCTTGGCACGCAGGACTCCCCGACCTCAAGCGAATCCAAGCAAGCCTCGTCGAACTCTCCGGCATGCCGACCGTCATATCCGAGGCGCATCTGGAGCAGCGCCAACGCGACCGCCTGCAAGCGCAGCGCATTCCGTTCATCTGCCCCGGCGTTCAAGCATATCTGCCCTTTATGGACGAAGAGTATTGGAGCGATACGCCCGACAAGCACGTAAAGATCTACGACCCGCACGAATGGGCGCAGCTGGAGGACTGACTGGGGCAGGCCCGCCGGCGGAAAGTGCGTCCCATTCTGGAAGCGAATTCCGGGGCGCAGTTTCCCGTAGAGCCTCCAACCGGAAACCGTGTCCCAGAATCAGCGCTCGAAACGGGATGCCATTTCCGATAGAGCTCTCAACCGGAAAGCACATCCCAGAATCGCCACTCAAAACGGGACGCACTTTCCGCGGCCGCTACAGCAACGCCTCGGCCCAAGCCGCTTCCCTAAAGCCGGGGATCGCAAAGTCATCGCCCACCAGCAGCGGGCGCTTAACCAGCATGCCGTCAGTCGCCAGCAGCTCGTAGCACTCCTGGTCCGTCATACCTGCATCCAGGCGCGCCTTCAGGCCCAGCTCTCGATATTTCATGCCCGAAGAGTTAAAGAAGCGCCGCACCGGCAGCCCCGAACGAGCAATCCAGGTCGCAAGTTCATCGGCCGCGGGATTGTCCGTAACGATATCGCGGTCGATATACTCAACCCCATGTTCGTCCAGCCATGCCTTGGCCTTTTTACAGGTCGAGCACTTGGGATATTCAACAAACAGTACGGTCATGGGAATCCTCCGAATATAGATCGGCCAACGCAGGTACACACCATACGAGGCGTCTTCGCATGATGGGGCAATTGTAGCCCACGGGCCACACGCTAAACGAAGCGTACCCCGAATCCGCGTTTGATGAACGGCAGCAGCTCCATTGCCTCGGGCGCGATATGGCCCGCAACGTTCATGCGCTCGTCGCCGGGAAGATCGACCCGCGCAATCTCAAGCTCGCCTTCGTAGCGCCCATAGCCGCTATTGCTCACAGCGATCGACCCCGTCTTTCGCGGCAGGCCGGCACCGGTATCCGTCGGCACGGAATCCGGCTTAAGCGTCGTGCGCGACTCCTGAGACCTAAAGATGAGGGTGCTCGAATCGGGCCGGTCGTGATGAATCTGCCCGCGTACATAGGCATAGCCGGACTCAAGCTCACATTGCAAATCCACGTATCCGGCAGAAACTTGAGCAAACTGTGCCCAACCCGCATCCGAAAGATCGGGGTCGCCGACCAAAACAATGTCACAATCGGCGCCATGTGCGAGCTCAAGCATGTTGAGGGCAACCTTTGACGCGCGACCGCGCTGCGCCTCAACCGTCGGCAAGCCCTCGAACACCGGCCCGCGAACGTTGGCGTCACCCGGCACAAAAGCCATGATTTCGAAGCCGAGCGCCGCAAGACGAAGATTCGTCCGAGCAATGTCCTCCAGAGCTAAACCGGTATAGGGCTTGGGATAAAAATTGTGGCAGGCGGCAAAACGAGTCACATCGGCACCGGCTTCTCGCCACGATGCGATTTCATCAGAACTCACCGTCGACGCATTAACCACAATGCGAAATACACCGGACAGCTCCGCGACCCGCTGGACACTAAAGCCATAATCCAAGCGCAGGTACTCCAGTCCCAGATCACGCAAGTCCTCCATGCGCTCAAGGCCCAGCAAATCGCATGTGCGCGGCCCCACGTCGGCAATGAGCGCAATACCGCGGGCGGAAAGCAGCGACAGCACCTGGCGAACCTTATCGGCATACGCCGCTCCCCCATCCTCGGGAATATGCAGCGAGGTAAACGCATAGCGTGCACCCGCCGCGGCACCACGCTCAATCGTCCGCTCAATATCCTGCAGAGGGCTGGAAAGATAAATCGAAATACCCGTTTTCACGCTTCAACGCTCC
>CAKTUC010000041.1 GCA_934617135.1 uncultured Collinsella sp.
ACCCCGCACGGCGACATCGAGACGCCGATCTTTATGCCCGTGGGTACCAAGGCAAACGTCAAGGGCATTCCCACCGAGACCGTCAAGCAGCTTGGCGCGCAGATCGTGCTCGCTAACACCTATCACCTGTCCATGCGTCCCGGCGAGGACACCATCGCCGAACTGGGCGGACTGCACAAGTTTATGAACTGGCACGGCCCCATCCTCACCGACTCGGGCGGCTTCCAGGTGTTCAGCCACAACGACGCCGTCAAGCTCACCGACGAGGGCGTGCGCTTTATCGTCAACGATTACGACGGCCGCCATGTGTTCTGGACGCCCGAGGACAACATGGAAATTGCCATGAAGCTCGGCTCGGACATCTGCATGCAGCTCGACCAGTGCCCCGGCTATCCTGCTACGCGTCAGTATGTCGAGCGTGCCGTGGAGCTGTCGAGTATGTGGGCCGAGCGCTGCTACAAGGCGCACACCCGCGATGACCAGGCACTTTTTGGCATCGTCCAGGGCGGCATGCATCTGGACCTGCGCCTGCGCTCGCTGCGCCACCTGGAGGAGTGCGGCGACTTCCCCGGCTACGGCATCGGCGGCTACTCGGTGGGCGAGGACCACGAGACCATGTTCGAGACGCTGGCGCCGCTGGCTTCCGAGTACATGCCCAAGCACAAGCCGCGCTACCTCATGGGCGTCGGCAACCCGACCACGCTCGTGCGCGGCGTGGGCGTGGGCATCGACATGTTCGACTGCGTGCTGCCGACGCGCACCGGTCGTATGGGCACGGCGTTCTCCAGCGAGGGTCGCCTCAACTTCCGCAACGCGCGCTTTGCGCACGACGACGGCCCCATCGATCCCGCCTGTACCTGCCCGGTGTGCACGGGCGGCTACAGCCGCGCGCTCATCCGCCACATGGTCACGCAGAAGGAGATGCTCGGCGGCATCCTGCTGTCGATGCACAACATCTACTACCTGCTCAACCTTATGCAGCGTGCCCGCCAGGCCATTATCGAGGGCCGTTACGGCGCGTTTGTGAGCGACTGGATGAACAGCCCTGCGGCGGTGGATTACTAAGAGCGGCGCGGGTGCTTGCAAGGCGTGGGCAACGGCAAGGGGCGAGCACCGGCCGGTCGGCACATTCGCTGACACTGTTTGCGCGACCGCTGACCGATAGCTTGCAAGCACTTGATGCATCGTGGGTACCATACCGAATAGTTGATGTTCGGGCGGGTGTTTGGCGCATGGCGTCGACCCCGCCCGTTTTTCTTTTTCTCGATAGGAGTACCCATGATTAAGAATGAGAACGTCGAGGGCGAGCCCGCCTACGACGAGACGTACCGCCGCGGCCCCGTGGTCATGCGCGGGCCCATGATCCCTAAGGACAACACCTACGCCAACCTGCTGGCGCCCGAGGAGTCGACCGATTGGCTGCATGCCGACCCCTGGCGCGTGCTGCGCATTCAGGCAGAATTCGTCGATGGCTTTGGCGCGCTTGCCGAGCTCGGGCCCGCGGTGACCATCTTCGGCAGTGCCCGCACGCCCAAGACGGACCCGGTCTACAAAGCGGCGCGTACCGTCGGTCGCAAGATTGCCCAGCGCGGCGTTGCGGTTATCACCGGCGGCGGCCCCGGCATCATGGAGGCGGCCAACAGGGGAGCGGCGAGCGTCAACGGCAAGTCGGTTGGCTTAGGGATCGAGCTACCGCACGAGCAGGGGCTCAATAAATACGTGAACCTCGGCATGGACTTTCGCTACTTCTTTGTGCGCAAGACCATGTTCGTCAAATACAGCTCGGGCGCCATCGTGTTTCCCGGTGGCTTCGGTACGCTCGACGAGATGTTCGAGGTCCTTACGCTGGTACAGACGCACAAGGTCAAGCGCATGCCGCTCGTGCTGGTGGGCACCGAGTACTGGCAGGGCCTGTTCGACTGGCTCAACGGCCCGGTGATGGACGCCGGTATGATTAGCCCGCTCGATCCGGAGCTTGTGCACATTACCGACGACCTCAACGAGGCCGTCGACATTGCCCTGAGCGGGCTGATGTAGAGTAGCTAACATGGGACGGGGCTAAATAGACCGATCTGAAACGTTTGATACCAGTCTTTTTAGCCCCGTCCCAAATGAACTGCTTCTAAGTTGCGGTGGAATAGGGATTGATTTGTGGCTGATATGCCAAAAACAGTCCCTATTTCACCGCAAGTGGTAAAGGTGCCCCTAGTGGATGGGCTGGTAGCGGGGGCAGTAGCTGATGGCGATGGCGTCGACGCCTACGTGGGTGGCGATGGTACAGCCGATGGGGCCAGTGCCGGCATCGACGAAGTCCTGGCCTGCTAGCGCTTGGTTGACGAGTTCTTGCTCCTCGGCGGCGCCGGTCGTGAGCACGCGCACGCTCGAACCCGGGTGTTCAGCCAAAAACGCGAGGCAGTCGGCCATGGTATTTGCGACGATGCGCTTGGCGCCGCGGCCCTTCTTGATGGCCTTGATCTCGCCCGATTTCCACTCCGGCGAAACGGCCAGGCGAATGTTGAGCATCTGCGTCAGCTGGCCGGCGAGCTTGGGCGCGCGGCCGTTCTTGACCAGGTTCTCGAGCGTGCGCGGAATCAGCAGCAGATGGGCGTCGGGCAGCGTCGCGCGGATCTGAGCCTCGGTCTCGTCCAGGCTGCGCCCATCCTCGCGCATGGCCAGTGCGTACTCCACCAGCAGGCCCTCGGCGCCCGAGCCGGTGCGCGAATCGACGCAGCGCACGTCGAGCTCGTGGGTATCGGCCACCTGGCACGCGTTGGCGTAGCAGGCAGACCACTCGCTGCATAGCGAGATAAAGATGGCGCTGTCGTGGCCGTCGGCGAGCACGCGGTCAAACAGCGCGTTGAACTCGCCGGCGCTCGGCTGCGAAGTGTGCGGCAGCTGCTCGGAGCCGGCTATGCGGGCGACGTACTCCTCGGCGGTGATCTGCACCTGGTCGAGCAGGTCCTCGCCCTCGATAATCACATGCAGCGGAATCACGTAAATGCCGAGCTCTTGGGCGCGGGCGGGGGAGATGTCCGACGTGGAGTCGGTTATGATGGCAAAAGACATAATTGCACCTTTCGTTGGGGCGCTTGCGCGCCGCCTTCTGAGAGCAAAGTGCGACAAGTATAGTAGAGTCGTTCCACATCGCCAGCTTTAATTGTTGAATAGTCAACAGTTTGAAGTGTAAGTGTGGAAATCACCAACTGGGGAAGAGGGATGCCGATGGTGGCGCTGGAGATATACAGACGGCCGATTGTACTGTTCGATTTTGACGGCACGGTGGCAGATACGGGCCGGGCGGTGATGACCTCGACGCGCAAGACGCTGGCTGCGCGCGGGTTTTCTGAGGCGCAGATGGGTGACCTGCGCCGCATGATCGGGCCGCCCCTGTGGAAGAGCTTCCACGACTTTTACGGCTTTACGCGCGAGGAGTCGCTTGTGGTGGCCGACGAGTACCGTGCCTTTTTTGATGAGCTGGGACCGGAAGAGTACCCCGTGTTCGATGGGATCCCCGAGCTGCTGGATGGGTTGGCCGCCCAGGGCAAGCGTATGGCCGTGGCGACGTCGCGCATGGAGGCGAAGTGCATCGACATGGTGCGTGAGCTTGGGCTTTGCCAGTTCGAAGCCGTGGTTGGCATGAATCCGCCGCGTGGGCGTGAGACCAAGGCCGATTCGGTCCGCGATGCGCTGGCGGCCCTGGGCGCGACGGCCGACGAGGCCGTGATGATCGGCGACCGCTTTAACGACGTCGAGGGCGCGCACGCGATGGACGTGCCATGTATCGGCATCTATTCGGGCGCGGCGGCGCCGGGGGAGCACGAGGCCGCGGGCGCCGATGCGGTGGTGCACTCGGTGGCCGAGCTTGCTAAACTTTTCGCTATATAAGTATGTGATGTGAGGGGCGGGCACGCTCGCCCCTCATTGCTAAGGAGGTCGTCCATGAATCAGGTGGAGCAGAGCGTTACCGAGTATGTCGACGAGGTCTGGGAGGATGTCGTCGCCGATATCGAGCAGCTGGTGAGTTATCCGTCCGTGGCGGTTTCTGCCGATGCGGAGCCCGGCGCGCCGTTTGGCCGCCCGGTCCGTGACGCGCTCGATTGCGCACTCGGCATTGCGCAAAAGCTCGGCTACCAGACGAGCGACGACGAGGGCTATGTGGGCATTGCCGATATCCCGGGCCGCGGCGACAAGCAGCTCGCGACCATCTGCCACGTGGACGTGGTCCCCGCCGGCCCTGGCTGGAACACCGACCCGTTTGCGATGGAGCGTCGCGAGGGCTGGCTGCTCGGCCGCGGCGTTATCGACGACAAGGGTCCTGCCGTGCTGTCGCTCTACGCCGGCGCCTATCTGCTCAAGCACGGCATCGTGCCGCGCTATACCTTCCGTGCGCTGCTGGGCTGCGATGAGGAAGTGGGCATGTCCGACGTTCACCATTATCTGGAGAACTATGCAGACCCCGACTTTCTGTTTACACCCGATGCCGAGTTCCCGGTCTGCAATGCCGAGAAGGGCCAGTTTGGGGCGACGTTCGTGAGCCCTAGGATCGATGGCGGGCGTATCGTGTCGTGGAGCGGTGCCGAGGCGACCAACGCTATTCCTTCGCAGTCTATCTGCGAGCTTGCGATTGCCGCCGATGAGCTGCCGGCGCCCGTTGAGAACGCCGACCGCCTGGAGATCACGGCGCTCGATAACGGGCATGCGCAGATTTTCGCCCACGGCATTGGCGGTCATGCCTCGATGCCCGAGGGAACGATCAATGCCGTTGGCCTCATCGTGGCGTATCTGCGCGAGGCCGAGGACGCGTTTGGCGCACGCGACGAGCGCCTGCTGACGCCTGCCGAGCACGAGTTCGTCAAGTTCTTGGCCTTTGTGCACGCGGATGCCTATGGTCGCGGCCTGGGCATCGATGCGACGAGCCCGGCGTTTGGCCCGCTCACGTGCAACCCCGGCGTCATCCGCGTGGTGGATGGCCACATTGAGCAGGTCATTGACGTGCGCTTCCCCGACAGCACGAGCGCCGATACCATCCGCGAGCAGCTCGAGCCGCTCGTGGGCCGCTTTGGCGTGACGTGCCGTGTGGGTCGCGCCAAGGTGCCGTTCTCAGTTTCGGCCGATGATCCGGCCGTGAAGGCGCTGATTGACACCTATAACGAGTTTACGGGCAAGCATGCCGAGCCCTTTGCCATGGGCGGCGGCACGTACGCGCGCAACTTTGCTCGCGCCGTGTCGTTCGGTCCCGAGGAGACCGGCCTTGAGCTGCCCACATGGGGCGGCCAGATGCACGGCCCCAACGAGTGTGCCAACGAGGACCAGCTCAAGCAGGCGCTCAAGATTTATATCGTGGCGATCCTCCGTCTCAACGAACTTGAACTGTAGGGCTTCCCCAGGCACCCGACCTTGCCCCTCAAACCGTCGCTTGCGTACCAAAGTACGCGGCGCTCCTCTTTCGGGGCAATCTCGGGCACCTGGGAAACCCCAACATTTTGCTTGGAAATTAACTTGCATTACGAGCCCGGTGCTTCGGCCTCGGGCTTCTATAAGTTGCGGTGGAATAGTTCCTAGAATCGGCTGCTTGGCGGCCAAACAGGAACTATTTCACCGCAACTTCGTTTTTATTGGTGTAAAAGGCGGGCCATGCTTGTCGGCGGGATTGTTATTCGTTTGTAAAGGCTGGGCCGCGCTTGCGGTAAGGGTCTATCAAATGACCGTAAGAAACCGCAGATAAGGCGGTCGTCACCCGATCGGGGTCGTATCTTTCCAAACAGCAAAGCGGGCGGGGTGCCCGCGAGTCGCATGTATGAAAGGAAGATCATGCTCGATCAGGCTTATTCTCGTCGTCAGTTCCTCGGCCTCGCTGGTGGTCTTGCCAGCATCGTCGGTCTCGGCCTCGTTGGCTGCGGTGGCTCCAACGCTGCCAACACCGCTGCTGAGGGTAGCGCTGCCGCTGCCGAGTCCGTCTCCGGCGAGGTGACCTACGACGGCGCCTCTTCGTTCCAGGCTCTCGTCGAGGCTGCTGCCGAGAAGTTCATGGACGCCAACCCCGACGTCTCCATCTCCGGCTCGGGTAACGGTTCGGGCAAGGGCCTGACCGCCGTCGCCGCCGGCACCGTCACCATCGGCAACTCCGACGTCTTCGCCGAGACCAAGCTCGAGGCCGACCAGGTCAAGAACCTCGTCGACCACGAGGTCGCCGTTGTGGGCATGGGTCCCGTCGTCTCCAAGAACGTCAAGGTCGACGACCTGTCCCTCGAGCAGCTCAAGGGCATCTTCTCCGGCCAGATCACCAACTGGAAGGAGGTCGGCGGCGACGACGCTACCATCGTCGTCCTCAACCGTAAGGCCGGCTCCGGCACCCGCGCCACCTTCGAGGCCGCCGTCTTTGGCGATGAGGCCGTCGACTTTAAGGGCGATGCCGAGCTCGACAAGTCCGGCGACGTCCAGACTCAGATGGCCAGTACCGACAATGCCATCTCCTACCTCGACTTCTCGCACTTCGACGACTCCAAGTTCAACGCCATCAAGGTCGAGGGCGTCGAGCCCAAGAGCGAAAACGTCACCGGCGACTCCTTCAAGATCTGGGCGACCGAGCACATGTACTGCTCCAAGGACGCCGACGAGGCCACCAAGGCCTTCCTGGACTTCATGCTTTCCGACGACGTCCAGGGCAAGCTCGTCGAGGAGCAGGGCTTCATCCCCGTCTCTGCCATGAAGGTCGTCAAGGACGCCAGCGGCAAGGTTTCCTCCAAGTAATTATTCGCCCCCGGAAAGGTTTGCAATGGCAAAACAGCTGCCAAAGCGCGACCTTGAGAACGTGGGCCTGGGCGTCACGGGCGCGTGCGTAGCGCTCGTGACGCTTGTCGTTGCCGCGCTCATCTTCATGGTCGCCCAAAAGGGCCTCTCGGCTTTTGTCAAGGACGGCGTCTCGGTCGTCGAGTTTTTCACCGGTACCAAGTGGGACCTGGCCAACACGGCCGAAAACGGCCTGCCCTATACCGGTGCCCTGCCCCTGATCGTCACCTCGTTTGCGGTCATGGTGCTCTCCACGCTCATCGCGCTGCCCATTGCCATCGGCTCTGCCATCTTCGCGGTCGAGATCCAGCCGAAGTTTGGCTCCAAGGTCTTTCAGCCGCTCATTGAGCTTTTGACCGGCATCCCCTCGGTCGTCTTTGGCCTGATTGGCTTTCACGTGGTCGTCGGCCTTATGAAGAGCGTCTTCCACGTGAGCACGGGCCTTGGCATCCTGCCCGGCGCCATCGTGCTGGCCGTCATGATCCTGCCGACCATGACCACGCTTTCGGTCGATGGCCTGCGCGCCGTGCCCGACAGCTACCGTCAGGGTTCGCTCGCGCTGGGCTACACCCGCTGGCAGACCATCTGGCACGTGGTGCTCAAGTCCGCCATGCCGTCGCTCATGACCGCGGTCATCCTGGGTATGACCCGCGCCTTTGGCGAGACGCTCGCCGTGCGCATGGTCATCGGCGGTATCGAAGCCATGCCGACGTCGCTGTTGTCGCCGGCTTCGACCATCACGACCACGCTCACCACGTCCATGGCGGTCTATGTCGAGGGCTCGGCCCAGGACGACGTCCTGTGGGCGCTCGGCCTGCTGCTGATGGGCATGAGCCTCATCTTCATCCTGATCATCCATCTTATTGGCCGCAAGGGGGCGAAGGCTCGTGGCTAGCACGCGCATCCATATCGACGAGGCGAGACTCGGGCGTGTCCAAAAACAGGACCGCATCGCCACGGGCGTGTTGACGGCGATAGTCGCCATCGTCATGCTTATCGTCGTTTCCATGGTGGCCTACATCCTGTTCGAGGGCATCTCGACGCTGTTCCAGCCGGGCTTCCTCACGCAGCCCGCGCGCGCCAACGGCACCCAGGGCGGCGTGCTCTACCAGCTGTTCGACTCGTTCTACCTGCTGTTGATCACCCTGATTATCTCGGTGCCCATCAGCCTGGGCGGCGCGGTCTTCCTGGTCGAGTACGCACCCGACGGCCCTGTTCGCGACATCGCCTCCACCGCCATCGAGACGCTGTCCTCGCTGCCTTCCATCGTTGTCGGCATGTTCGGATTCCTGGTGTTCTCGGTGCAGCTGGGCTGGAAGTACTCCATCATCTCCGGCGCCGTCGCGCTCACCATGTTCAACATCCCCATCCTGGTGCGCGTGATTCAGCAGGCGCTCGAGGACGTGCCGCAGGCCCAGCGCGATGCGTGCCTGGCCATGGGCCTCACCCGCTGGGAGGCCACGCTGCACATCCTGATTCCCGAGGCCATGCCTGCCATCGTGACTGGCATCGTGCTTTCGGCTGGCCGCGTGTTTGGCGAGGCCGCGGCACTGCTCTTCACCTCGGGCATGAGCTCGCCGGTTCGCCTCAACTTCTTGAGCTTTAACCTGTCGAGCCCCACGTGCGCCTGGAACGTGTTCCGTCCCGGTGAGTCGCTCGCCGTGCACATCTACAAGATTTACGGCGAGGGCAGCCCCGAGGCTCAGCAGATTGTCTGGGGCACCGCCGCATTGCTGATGATTTGCGTGCTGCTGTTTAACGTAGTTGCCCGTATCGTGGGCAAGCAACTGGCAAGGAAGATGACGGCCGAATGAGCGAGATGAATGTAACGCCCGCAACCGAGGCGGCCACGTCCGAGACCCAGGACTTCCTGTCGAGCGTGGGGGAGAGCGAGAAGCGCGTTCGCGTGAGCGGCAAGGCCGTGAGCGACGAGGTCGTGCTCTCCACCAAGGACGTCAACGTGTACTATGGCGACCACCATGCGCTGCACGACACGTCGCTCGACTTCCGCAAGGGCGAGATCACGGCGCTTATCGGGCCTTCGGGCTGCGGTAAGTCGACCTTCTTGCGCAGCCTCAACCTGATGAATCGCGAGATTCGCGGCTGCCGCGTGGAGGGCGAGATCAACTACCGCGGGCGCAACGTGAACACCAGGACCGAGAACACGTACGAGCTGCGCCGCTCTATTGGCATGGTGTTCCAGCAGCCCAACCCGTTTCGCAAGTCCATCCGCGACAACATTACGTTTGCGCCCAAGCGTCACGGTATTACCGATCGCGACGAGCTCGACCGCATGGTCGAGGAGAGCCTGCGCGGCGCGGCGCTGTGGGACGAGGTCAAGGACAAGCTCGACAAGAGCGCCTATGCGCTTTCGGGCGGTCAGCAGCAGCGCCTGTGTATCGCGCGCACGCTGGCGCTCAACCCCGACGTGATCTTGTTCGACGAGCCCTGCTCGGCGCTCGACCCCATCTCGACGCTGGCAATCGAGGACCTTATGTCGTCGATTGTGGCCGACCGCGCCATCGTCATCGTGACGCACAACATGGAGCAGGCGTCGCGCGTGTCCAACCGCACGGCGTTCTTCTACATGGGCGATATGGTTGAGTACGACGAGACCGACGAGATTTTCCAACGGCCCAAGGATCAGCGGCTGAATGATTACCT
Source organism: uncultured Collinsella sp. (assembly GCA_934617135.1). Classification (GTDB taxonomy): domain Bacteria; phylum Actinomycetota; class Coriobacteriia; order Coriobacteriales; family Coriobacteriaceae; genus Collinsella. Next base: position 9,454 of record CAKTUC010000041.1, read on the forward strand.
CACCGGCATGTTCTCCTAGTCCGGGACATGCTTGAGGCCCGCGGCGGCCACGGTCGCCACGGGACTGATTGGAGAGGCGGGTCATCTCTTGCGGGAGATGGCCCGCCTTTTTGCTCTGCGACCGAATCGACCACCACAAAGGGGACAGGCACCTTCGTGGTGGTTTGGGGTGGGGCTCGCTGCTATCATGGACAACGTTGAATTTCTACGAAGGAGCAGGGCATATGGCGATTCTTTTGGGATGCGATTCCGTCAGCCTAGAGTTTCCCACCAAGCATATTTTCGATAGCGTGACGCTCGGCGTGGGCGAGGGCGACCGTATTGGTATTGTCGGTAAAAACGGCGACGGCAAGTCGACGCTGCTGAGCGTGCTCGCTGGCACGTTGGAGCCCGACGGTGGCCGCGTGACGCATCGCCGCGGTACCACGATCGGCCTGCTCGGCCAAAAGGACCAGCTTGTCGATACCGACACCGTGCATCATGCCGTCGTGGGCGACACGCCCGAGTACGAGTGGGCGTCGAGCCCCCGCACGCGCCAGATTCTCGCAGGCCTCATTAGCGATGTGCCCTGGGAGGGCACGGTGGGCGAGCTTTCGGGTGGCCAGCGCCGCCGCGTGGACCTTGCGCGCCTGCTGATCGGCGACTACGACGTGCTCATGCTCGACGAGCCCACCAACCACCTGGATATGCGCACCATCAACTGGCTCGCGCGCCATCTTAAGGCCCGCTGGCAGCGCGGTCAGGGCGCCATGCTGGTGGTCACGCACGACCGCTGGTTCTTGGACGAGGTCTGCACCAGCATGTGGGAGGTCCACGATGGCCAGGTCGACCCCTTCGAGGGCGGCTATTCGGCCTACATCCTGCAGCGCGTGGAGCGCGACCGCATGGCCGCCGTCACCGAGGAGCGCCGCCGCAACATGGCGCGCAAGGAGCTTGCATGGCTGAGCCGTGGCGCCCAGGCGCGCTCCACCAAGCCCAAGTTTCGCGTCGAGGCCGCCCGCGAGCTCATCGCCGACGTGCCGCCCGTGCGCGACGAGCTGGAGCTCAAGCGCCTGGCCGTGAGCCGCCTGGGCAAGCAGGTCATCGACGTGATCGACGTTGACGCCGGCTATGCGGACACCGACGGCGCGCCCAAGCAGGTGCTCTCCGACGTGACTTGGCTCATCGGCGCGGGCGACCGCTATGGTCTGCTGGGCGAGAACGGTGCCGGTAAGTCCACGCTGCTCGACGTGATCCAGGGCAAGATCGCGCCGCTACGCGGCCGCGTGAAGATCGGCCAGACGGTGCGCTTTGGCGTGCTGTCGCAGCAGCTCGAGGAGCTCGAGCCCTTTATGGGCGATACGATCCGCGAGGTGCTGAGCAACTACAAGAAGTACTACGTCATCGACGGCAAGGAGACCTCGCCCGAGAAGCTCTGCGAGCGCCTGGGCTTTACGACGCAGCAGCTCTGGAGCCGCATCGGTGACCTTTCGGGCGGCCAGCGCCGCCGCCTGTCGCTGCTGCTGACGATTCTAGACGAGCCCAACGTGCTCATCCTGGACGAGCCGGGCAACGACCTCGATACCGACATGCTGGCGATTGTCGAGGACCTGCTTGACGGCTGGCCGGGCACGCTGATTCTGGTGACGCACGACCGCTTTTTGATGGAGCGCGTGACCGACCAGCAGTGGGCGCTGCTCGACGGCCACCTGACGCATATGCCCGGCGGTGTGGACCAGTACCTGCGCCTGTGCAACGCCGCCGCCGAGGGCGAGCCCGTGGGCGCGCCGAGTGCCAAGACCGGCACGTTCGATACCGGTGCCGCGGCGGTTGCGGCCGAAAAGCCCAAGACGAGCGGTCAGCCCAACGGCCTGTCCAACGCCGAGCGCCAGAAGCTCCGCCGCGAGGTGAGCTCGCTCGAGCGCAAGATGGAGACGCAGCGCGCCCGCGTGGAGGAGGCCGAGGCCGCGATGGCCCAGGTCGACCCCACCAACTACACGGCGCTCGGCGAGCAGCAGGCAAAGATTGATGAGGCTCACGCCGCCATGGACGAGTTGGAGATGGCGTGGCTCGAGGCGAGCGAAAAGCTCGAGGGCGAGGAGTAGTCGAGGATGATCAAGGCCGCGTTTTTCGATATCGACGGCACGCTGCTGAGCTTTAAGACGCACCGGATTCCGGCGTCGGCGCAGCGGGTGCTCGATAGCTTTCACGAGCAGGGGGTCGCGTGTGTGATCGCCACGGGCCGCCCGACCTACCAGATGCCGGATTGGCTGTTCGACCTGGACTGGGATGCGTACATTACACTCTCGGGCCAGCACTGCTTTGATACCGAGGGGGTTTACCGCAGCTGTCCGATTGATCCGGACGACGTTGCGGTGATCGTGGACCAGGTGGCCGAGGGGCGCTACGACTCGCTGTGTATGCAGGGCGAGAACTCGTTTGTGAACCGCCTGTCCGAGCGCGTGGTGACGGCCGG
>CAKTUC010000042.1 GCA_934617135.1 uncultured Collinsella sp.
GACCGCCGCCCTTAAGGGCTGCTACGTCGTGGCCAAGGCCAACGGCGGCTATGGCGAGCAGAAGCCCTACTATGCGGTGGGTCCTGTCTCCGTCGCTGGCCAAGTTGAGCTTTACGACGTGCAGTTCGAGGGCTCTCCTGCCACCAACGGCGTACATGTGGGTGATACGCTCAAGACTAAGGTGCGCAAAAAGGACGGCTCCAGCTATAGCTATATCGGTCGCACCGATAATGTGAGCTACCAGTGGCAGTATGCAAATAGCAGCTCAAGCTATGACTCCGCCTATACTGACATCCCCGGTGCCACTGAGGCCACCTACACCGTTGACGCCGCCTATGCCGGCAAGTACCTGCGTGTGAAGGTGACGAGCGAAAATACTGTTTCCAGCACGCAGAAGAAGAGCTCCTACGGCGGCACGCAGTCCGTAGCTCCGCTCGGCCCCGTGACGCTTAAGGGTCAGTACAAGCTGGCGGGCATTGAGCTTGCCGATAAGAACGTTACGCTCAGCGTGGGTTCAAAGATCACGCCGAGCGTGCAGGTTCCGGGTAGCTGGTCGGGCTCGACGAAGGACGTGCCCGAGGATGCCGAACTCACCATGGCGTGGTATGCCAAGGGCGAGGGCGATGCCGATTGGACCGAGCTCACCGACGACATCGATACGACTGATGGCAGCCTGACCATCTCGGACGCGCTTGTTGGCAAGCGCATCAAGGTTACGGCGAACGCCCTCGACAACACCGTTGAGTGGGTTTCGTCCGATAGCGTCACCACGGCGGGGGAGTACAACCTGCTGCGCGTAATCGCCAACCCGCAAATCAATAGCGACTCGACTCATCTCGTTTCGGGCGACAGTGTCAAGGCGACGGTACAGGCCAAGCGCGCTGACGGTTCGACCACCAACGGCATCGACGTGACCGCTCAAACGACGGTTTCCTGGTACGCGGCCGACGATGCGAAGGCTCCCGCGGCTGACTGGACGCTGCTGTCCGACATGTCGGGCGCCACGGCGACGGTCTCGGCTTCTGCTGCGGGCAAGTATCTGAAGGCTGTCGCTACGAGTGGCAGCTCGACGGTCGAGCTCATCTCCGCTAACAAGGTTATCGCCGCAGGCTCGCTCGAGGCTGCAGTCCAAAAGCTCACCGATGCCAACAAGCAGATTGTTGTTGATTACAACGCCAAGGGCGGCAACGTCAACGATGTCCTGAAGGCGCAGCTTGCTGAGCTTGGTTTCGATGACGTTGACGTTAAGGTCGTCGAGGGCGGCGTGCTCTTTAAGGCCGAGGATGCCAAGGCTACGGTCGGCATTTCCGACGCCCAGGATAAGACCAATGGCGATGTGACGTTCTTCTACATCGATCCTAACGATTACACGGGCTATAACATCGACGGCCTGCGTAGCGCTGACGTGGCGTTTGAGCTGTCGCGCGACGGCAAGACCGAGCACTACCAGCCTAACAAGACGGTGCAGGTTGCTTGGGACGAGGCTCGCGTGCAGCAGATGCTCGACGATGCTGCCGAGCAAATCGCCATCGGTTATGCCGCGGGCGATTCGGCCGAGTCTGTAACGTCCAACCTCACGCTGCCATATCGCGCAGGCTCCAAGAGCAAGTTCGAGGTCAGCTGGAAGAGCTCCGACGGCGATGTCATTTGGCCCTCCGGCTATGGCTGGAGCGACTACACCGGCAAGGTGACGCGCGCCTCGAGCGATCGCGCCGTTACGCTGACCGCGACCGTTTCATTTGTGAGCGGTGGCCCGAAGGACATCGAGGGCTCGCATGACTTTGCCGTGACGGTCAAGGGAGATCCCGAGAAGGTCGCCGCCGACAAAAAGGCGCTGCAGGAGAAGGTCGATGCGGCCTTTACCTACGACAACATCAAGTACTCCGGTACCGATGCGGTTGCCAACAAGGACGGCCTGACCGCCGATCTGCAGATGCCGCGCACGAGCGCGCTCAATATCGATGGCAAGTATTACAAGGTCGAGTACTCCGCAAGCACCGACGACATTACGTTCAACGGTTACAAGGGCACGGTCTACCAGCCGCTGCCCGGCGCTAAGGCTGCGAACACCAAGATCACCCTCACGGTGACCGACAAGTCCAACGCCGAAGTCACGGCCAGCAAGACCCTCGACTTTGCCATTGCTCCGCAGGACCAGTCCGAGCTCAAGGCTGAGCTGTTCTACCTCGGCCTTGCGAAGTCTTCGTTCTACCTGGGTATTCTTGACGGGCAAAATATCTCCGATGTGACGGGAAACCTACATGCGCCGCTGAAGGTGTATGGTCAAGGGTCCGGTCTGGGATCTGCTGTTAATTGGTGCTACACCACCGAGGAAGCCGCTGGCCATTATGGTTTCGTGTTCAGCGAGCTCCCCGGCGGCACGGAGAGTACCTATCGTCTGCTTAAGTCGAGCAAGCCGAGTGTTATCTCGCACGAGAACCTTCTGCTTAAGCAGCCCAAGTACAACACGAAGGTTACGATCAGCGGTCGCTTGAAGAGCGAGCGATTCGCTCGTTATGCCGAGCGCTATCCCGACGATTCTGACTACGCGGTGCTTGCCGGCCTGGATGTATCCGCGACGGTCACCGTCAAGGGAACGACGGGTCTCGATAACCCCAACGAGGGCAAGACCATTACGGTAACGGCCAAGGTCACGGGTGTGTCGGCAAGCGATGCCGACGGTAACTACACCGAGCAGTCGGTCGTGCCGCTGACTGAGGTCACGCTTCCTGCCGATGAAGACACGACGGCCGAGTCGGTGCTCGAGCAGCTTATGACGACTGCCGGCTGCACTGACCTCAAGGCAAATGGTTTGGGCCTTACGAGCGCGACGATGCCTGATGGTCGCGTGCTTAGCACAACAAGCACCGAGCCGTACAGCTACTGGTCGTTCTTTGTGAACAATGAGTACTCGTATAATGCCGGCGCTTCGAGCTATTCCCTCCAGAACGGCGATTGCGTTGAGTTCCGTTACGTTAAGGGCGACGGTACGCAGAAGCCTACAAAGGCTCCCGCTACCAATCCTGGAACCGAGCATCCTGATGTTGATGCGTCGTGGAACGGCTTTGCGAATGGCGGTTCTGGTTCTGCAACGGACGCTCTTACGCCCACGACAAAGACGGACAAGCCTTCTTGGGCGCTCAAACTTTTGACCGACGAGCAGCAGAAGGCGGGCGCAAGCGTCTCCGCGTCTGACCCCATTGTCGCGAATGGCAAGGTGTACCTTGTCACGGGCGCTTCGGTATGGAACGGAAAGACATGGAATGCTGTCCTCAACGAGATTGACTCCAAGACGGGTTCCGTCGTGCGATCGCTTGAGCTTGGCTCTTCCATGGATACCACGTGCCGTCCTGTTGTCGCGCAAGGCATTATCTTAATTCCGCTTTCTGGCGGTTACCTGCAGGCCGTTTCGGCGAAAACGTTCGAGACGCTGTGGTATTCCGACGCTTTTACCAAACAGAATCTGTCTTCGCTGACCGTTGATGGTGACTACGTCTATATCAACACCCTTGATAAGTGGTCCAACAACGACGTGCAAAACGGCACCGTTAAGCGCATTAATATTCATACGGGTGCAGTTGCCGGCAGTGCCACTGCTGACGACGGCGGTTACTATTGGTCTGGTGGCCTGATGGCCAACGGCTACTATGTAGTTGGCGGCGACTTTGGCCAGGTGCGTGTGTATTCTGCCGATCTGTCGAAGCTTGTTGCCTCCCTCAAGCTCTCCGGCGGCAATATTCGTTCGGCGCTTACCGTTCATGACGGCTATGTATATGCTGTCACGCGCGACGATGGCACCCTGCATAAGCTCACCATTGGTTCCGATGGCTCCATTGCCGAGGTTGCGAAGGCGCAGTTTGCCGCGTATTCGACTTCGACGCCTGTATTTAGCGGCAACTACGCATTTATAAACGGTGCGACCACGAATAATTGGAAGGCCAAGGGCCTGCTTTCGATCATCGATCTTTCCGATATGAGCGTGAAGCAGATTGCGAAGGCCGATGGCGAGGAGCTCGGCTTTGAGTCCAAGAGCACGCCGCTTGTTTCGACGCGCGATGGCGAAACGTACGTGTACTTTACGCTGAACGGGGCCAAGGGCAATTGGCCTAATTACACTAGCGGCGGTGGCGTGTACATGTACAAGCTGGGCGATGCCGAGGCAACCGAGGTATTCGTTCCTGGTTCTGGATATGCCAACTACTGCATGGCGTCGGTCGCGTGCGATCAGTTCGGCAATCTGTATTACACGAACGACTCGGGCCACCTGTTCTGCGTGAAGTCTCAGGCACATCGCGTCAAGTTTGATGCCAAGGGCGGTTCGTCGGTTGATAGCCAGACCCCCGCTTCGGGCTCGACTGTCACCAAGCCGGCCGATCCGACGCGTGAGGGCTATACCTTCGCTGGTTGGTATACCGATGAGGCTTGCACGGAGGCGTACAAATTTGACGCTGCGGTGACGGCCGATATGACGCTGTATGCCAAGTGGACCAAGAATGTCGTTAACCCTGGCGGCAATGGCGACTCTGACTCCAACGGCGGCAATGGCGGATCTAACGGCGGTTCTGGCAATGGCACGAACGGCCAGCAGGCTGGCGGCGCTGTTGCTCCGGGCCAGAAGCCGGTGTCCACCACGACCAAGACCGAGACCAAGGACGACAAGGATTCCAAGAAGGATTCCGACAAGTCCGATAAGAAGGACAGCAAGAAGTCTGACAAGAAGGACGACAAGTCCAGCAAGTCCGACTCCAAGTCCGATTCGGGTTCGGCTGCTACGACTACCGCTGAGGAGTCCGCCGAGGCTTCCGCACAGCAGGCTGGCTTCAACCCGCTCGCTATTGTCGGCGTTGCGGCTGGCGTGATCGGCCTCGCTGTCATCGCCGTCTTTATGCTGACCAAGCGTCGGTAGGTGAGGTCCGTGCCCAATAAACCTCAGGACGCCGACTCCAAGCAACCCGACTCGTCGTTCATCCAGTTCGATGACGCTACGCAAAAGGACGCCGCTTCGGCGGCGTCCGCCCCTCGGCGAAAGGCACTCGTTGGCGTCCTGACTGCCGCCTGCATCGTGCTGATTGCCGTCTCACTTGGCTTTGTTCGCCCCTCCGCTAGCGGCGCATGGTCCATCGACTGGATTGTCCGAACCGTGACAGGGGAGAGCGTCGTTACCAAGGATGCGTCGGTTTCCGGCTCGACTACCGCTTCGGGAAAGGCCGGAGGCAAGGATTCCAAATCCTCGGATGATGCGAAGGACGAATCCAAAGATTCGGATACATCTGATTCCAAGGACGATTCCGAATCTTCGGACAAGAAGTCGGACAAGGACTCGAAAGAGAAGAAGTCCGATGGCAAATCCGCCGGGCAGAGTTCCGGTTCCACTGGTGGACCTGGCTCTTCTGGCGGCGCCTCGTCGGGTGGCTCAACCACTGACGGTGCGCCTGTCTCTGGTGGCAGCAGCGCCTCTGCAGGCAACCAGGGCGGCTCACAGGAGTCCGGCCACGTTACCGTGACGGTCTCGGTCACATCGAGTGCCGTGGGTAATCCTGTCTCGTCTGGCGGTACGTTCACCTTTAACAAGGGTGCCACTCCCTATGACGCACTGTGCGCGCTGGGCCTTTCCGTTAACGCTCATGGCTCGTCGTACGGCACGTATGTCGCCGCCATCGGCGGTCTAGCCGAGAAAGAGCACGGCAGCACGAGCGGCTGGATGTACTCCGTCAACGGCGCGACGCCTATGACGGCCTGCAGCAACTACGTTCTCTCCAATGGCGACAACGTCGTTTGGTATTACGTAACAGGTTAGAGGCCTCGACATAGCACGCCAAACGGGCGGTTCGGAGCGTATCCGAGCCGCCCGTTTTTACTGCGAACGGGACAGAGCTTCCCAATCGAGGCTCAACCGGAAAGTGCGTCCCACTTTGGGATCGAATAGTGGGATGCAGTTTCCGGTTGGACGGTCATTGGGAAACCGCATCCCGCTTTCGAGCTGAATTCCGGGATGAACTTTCCGCTGAACTGTCGTTGGGAAAGTGTGTCCCACTTTAGGGGTAAATTCCGGGATGCACTTTCCCGGAGGCACTCATTGGGAAACTGCATCCCACTCTGGAGGCTGATTCCGGGATGCGCTTTCCTTTTCGGCGCCCATCGGGAAGCTGCGTCCCATTCTGAGGTCCCAAACTGGGACGTGCTTTCCCCGAGAGCACCCGTTGGGAAAGCGCATCCCATTTCGGCATCGTAGCCCGCCTTGCACGTGTCCTCGGCAAACAAAAAAACCGGCTGGAACGGGAATTCCAACCGGTTATACATTCAAGCAGATGTCGAATCGACTACGACCTGGCGCCCTCGAGGAAAAAGCGGCGGCTAAAGTAGTTGTACCAGGTGACCAGGAACGTAGCGATGGCCTTCATGGCCTGGTAGCCGATGCTCAAAAACGTGACGCCCACAAACATGTACAGGTCGTTGAGACCCAGGCCAATCACCGACAGGATGGTGAAGATCGTGAACTCACGCTTGCGGCTCATGCCCTCGCGGTGGTCGAACACGTACTTCATGCTGAGCCAGTAGTTGACCATGACGGACGTGATGAACGAGATCGTGGTGCTCATCAAAAAGTCGAGGTGGAACAGCTCGACGAGCGCAATGAGCATGCCCCAGTCAATGCCAAAGGAGATAAGGCCCACGACGGCGAACTTGAGAAACTGCTTCGTATGAGGTTGTGCCAGTGCCTTGCGCACGTAATCACATCCAATGCGTTGATGAATCGAGCAGAGGATACTTTAGAGCTTTTGCAAGGGAAACGTAAGGTCTTTGCCAAGAACTATACGAACTCGCCAAATTTGCAAGAGGCAATCCGCAAACGTGCCAAATTTGCCCGTAAACGAGTAGGGCCCGTGGACGATGCTGCGCTGAGCGCGTGCCGTCCGCGGGCCCCGCACACTGCGAGAACGCCGAGCTACTTGGTCTCGTCGCCCTCTAGGAAGATCTTGCGAGTTACAAAGTTGTAGACCATGACGAGCGCGGTGGCGCAAATCTTGGCAATATTGGCCTCGAGCCCAAGCCCGGCGTTGAGTGCCAGCACAATGCCGTCGTTGAGCGCCAGGCCAATCACGGAGAGCACGACGAAGATGATAAACTCGCGGCGGCGGCTCATGCCCTCCTTGTGCGCAAACACGTATTTCATGCTCGCGACGTAGTTAAAGATAAGCGAGACGATAAAGCCGCTGGTGTTGGCGATCAGGATGTTGAGGCCCAGGCCGTAGTGGAGCAGATTCATGATGCCGAAGTCGATGACCGTGGCGACGACGCCGACGACGCCAAACTTCATGATCTGCGCAAGGAGCTTTTGCATGGTACCTGCCTTTAGGTGGCGCCGGGGCGCCGTGGGGATGACAAACTCAGCAAGTTTAGCCAATCCCCGCGGGCTGGGCTAGGCGCGCTCCTCGATAGCACCGTTTCTATATGCATCGAGCAGCTGACGTAGGTCCTGGATCTGGCTGCGGATCTTGGCGCCCGAATCGGTATCGCTTACCATGCGGCGGCGGTCGGCCTGGTCAAAACGGTTGGTCTCGCTCTCGATGTCCACGTTGCGCGTGAGTGCCTCGGCAACCGTCGTAAAGGCCCGGTGCGACTTGAGACGGCAGCCGCGCGAGCTCGAGATGAGCGTGTAGCCGGCGATGCCCGTCTTGGGATGGTAGGCACGGCAGAAACCACCGTCGATGACCAGCAGCTTGCCGTCGGCGCGAATGGGCTGTTCGCCCTTGGTGGTTTTAACGGGCGTGTGGCCGTTGATGATGTGACCGGTCGGCGAGCAAGCCATGGGGACGACGCCGAACTCGTGCATGATGTCGTCGCAGACCGAGGGCGACGTGGTGAGCGTGTAGTACGGATCCATCGGCTCGACCCAGGTGCTCTTGTCGGCGATATAGGCGCGCTCGAAGGTGCGGACCAGACGCCCGCTGGCGGGCGAGTTAAAGCCGATCCACAGGTACCACATCCAGTCGAGGGCATCGCGGTCGCCCACGCGCCAGGCGCGGCGGGCGATACGGTCGCAAAAATCGAAATAATCGCGGCCGGCGTGCCACGTGCCCAGGCAGTTCATGCTGCTAAAGGTGCCGTCCTCGTTGAGCGGCACACAGCCGTGGAACAGCAGGTTGCCATTGGTAACTTTGTACATCGAGCCGTGGGTATAGAGGAAATCGATATGGCGATGCAGGTGATCGGCGGTGACAAACTCGGACACGAGCTTGTCGATGATGTGCTGCTCCTGGGGCGTGAGCGTGTAGGGGTCTGCCGGGTCGACGGTGGGGAAGTCGTTGGTCGTGAGCGGCCACACGCTGCCGTCGGCGAGGGTGACCGTGCCGGAGTCGTGGTCGATCTTGTCGAGCAGCAGGCGGTCGGTCATATCGAACTCGGGGTGGCGCTGGATAATCTGGCCCTCGAGCTTAAAGAGCAGCACGTTGATGGCTTTGATGAGCGGGGTGATGGATTCGCCGGCGGTGTAAGTGGCATCGGCGAAGGCGACGAGCTCGCGCAGCGAGATGCCGTAGTCGTTCTCGAGGATCTCGTAGTTGTCGTAGCGCAGGTTGTTGCGCAGCACCGTGGCAATACACGCCGGCTCGCCGGCCGCGGCGCCCATCCACAGCAGGTCGTGGTTGCCCCACTGGATGTCGAGCGAATGGTAGGTGAGCAGGCGGTCCATAATCTTGGCCGCACCGCCGCCGCGGTCGAAGATATCGCCCACCAGATGCAGGTGGTCGACGGCCAGGCGCTTGATGAGCGAGGCGAGCGACTCGATAAAGTCGTCGGCGCTGGCGGTCTCCAAGATGGACTCAACGATGCGCTCGTGATAGCGCACACGATAGTTGTTCTCGTCCGGATGCGTGTGCAGCAGCTCGTCGATGATGTAGGCGTAATCGCGCGGGATGGCCTTGCGCACCTTGGAGCGCGTGTAGCGGCTCGAAAGCGAGCGGGCGACCATGATGAGCTGGTCAAGCATCGTCTTGTACCAGGTGGGAGAGTCCTCGTGCTGGCTGCGGACCAACTCGATCTTCTCGCGCGGGTAGTAGATGAGCGTGCACAGCTCGCCCTTTTCGTCAAAGGAAAGCGTGTCGCCAAAGATCTCGTCGACATGCTCGCGCACGACGCCCGAGCAGTTGTTGAGGATGTGCATAAAGGCTTCGTACTCGCCATGCACGTCGCTCATAAAATGCTCGGTGCCCTTGGGCAGGTTAAGAATGGCCGAGAGGTTAATGATCTCGGTAAACGCGGATTGTTCGGTGGGAAATTGTCTCGACAGCAGACGCAGATACTTGAAGTCTTGCGGATTGCGATCGAATGCGACCATGAAACACCTTCCGATATGGTTGGTAAAACTGATAAAGCGGCGTCAAACGTTTACCAGTATGCGCCGGGTTTGTTTCGATTTAGCGCCGGCGGCTGAATTGTCAGGCGAACGGTTTGCTAAATCGATTTAGTGGAGGTAGATGTGTCGGTTGAGTGGAGACGAAGCGGGTGATTTTGCCCACGTTGGTCCATGGCGGGGATGGGGATGTTCATGATAAAGATATTCAATACAAATGGTTCGAATTGGTAAATAGTGGACATTTGTATCGTATTTAGGCTTGCTGTGCGATAATTTGCACAGCAATACTTAAGGAGCCTCATATGAGTGATTATGTCCTGACCTGTGAATCCGCCGCCGATCGAACCCGTGAGTTCTTTGCGTCGCGCAATATCCCTGTCGTGTGTTTTCATTACGAGATCGACGATGTTGTCTATACGGACGATCTGTATCAGTCGATTACGCCGGACAAGTTTTTTGCCCAGATTGCCGCGGGCGCCATGCCCAAGACGTCTCAGGTGAGCGTGGGTGAGTACGAGGAGTTTTGGGAGCCGTTTGTTGCCGAGGGTAAAGACGTGCTGCACCTGGCGTTGTCCTCGGGTATTTCGGGCACGTATGGATCGGCCTGCGTTGCGGCACAGATGCTCGCGGATCGCTATCCTCAGGGCGGCAAGGTGCGCGTCATCGATTCGTTGGCGGCGTCTTCGGGCTTTGGCCTGCTGGCGGAATGTGCCGCCGACGTTCGCGATGGCGGCGCTTCGCTCGACGAGACGGCCGCTTGGATTGAGGAGCACAAGCTCAACCTGCACCACTGGTTCTTCTCGACCGATCTGTCGAGCTACCTGCGCGGCGGTCGCATTTCGGCTGCGAGCGCGATCATCGGCACGGCGCTTAAGATTTGCCCGCTTATGACGGTCGATTGCGAAGGTGGGCTGTCGCCACGTGAGAAAATTCGCACTAAGAAGCGCGCGATTTCCGAGATGGCTAAGACCATGATGGCACACGTGCAGGACGGTGCGGATTATTCGGGTAAGTGCGTCATGTCGCACTCGGCGTGCCGCGAGGATGCCGAGGCAGTTGCGGCGCTGATCGAGGAACAGATTCCGCAGCTTAAAGGCAAGATTGAGATCAATAACATCGGTACTCTGATTGGCTCGCATACCGGACCTGGTACGGTGGCGCTCTTCTTTATGGGCGACAAGCGCGTGGATTAGTTTGCCCCATCACATCGCTGCATGATTGCTCAAACGAACAAGGCCCGCCTCACGTTTGTGGGGCGGGCCTTACTGCTGTGCTTAGCGTTTCTTGCCGCGGAAGAAGAAGCCGTGCAGCGACGGCTTGAGGCCGCGGTTGGCGCGATGCTCCTCAACGCGCTCGTGAATCGAGGCGACGCGCTCGATGACCTCGTCTGGAATCGGAACGTCGGGATTCATGTTCTCGACCTGGCTGACCTCGGCGGCGGCGACCTGGTCGATAATGGGCACATCGTCGCGCGAGATAACGGGCGTGGCGTCTTCTTTCATCTTGCGGTAGCGCTGCATCATGTCGGTCTGCAGCTGCTGGGCCGAAGGCGGCGTCCAGATGATGGCGTTGGCACCGGCGGCGATGGTCTCGCGGATGCTCTCGGGCGTCTTGCCGCCCGGTGCGATGAGCGGCAGGTTGGGATAGTGCTCGCGCAGCTCTCGCAGGACCTGCGGCGTGTTCTTGCCGGCCGCGATGTTGAGAATCTTGGCTCCGGCGCGCACCTTGGCGTGTGCGTCGTCGTCGCAGCGCACGACCGTGGCGATGACGGGGATGTCCGCCATGTTGGTGATGTGCTCGACCATTTCGGCGGTGGCGGGGGAGTTGACCACGCAGCCCGCCGCGCCTTGCATCTCGGAGACGGCCGCCATCTGCACGGAGCGCTTGCCGGTCGTGGTGCCGCCGCCCACGCCTACAAAGACCGGGCACTCGGCGACAGTCAGCAGCGCCTGCGTAATGGCCGGCTGCGGCGTGAAGGGGTAAACGGCAAAGACGGCGTCGGCGTTGGAGTTGCGGATGACGGCCACGTCGGTGGTATAGATGAGCGACTTGATGCGACGACCGAAGAGCGTAAAGCCGCTGGC
>CAKTUC010000043.1 GCA_934617135.1 uncultured Collinsella sp.
TCAACCTGTTCCCCGACTGTCGCATGAACGACGGCATGGTCGACATCGCGGTCATCGAGCCCGTAAAAACCGTGCAGCTACTGCCCACGGTGATCACCGCCGCACTCGACCCCGCCGGCAAGGTACTCGGTCGCCCGCAGTTCAAGATCATCCAGACCAAGGAAGCTAAGATTACCTGCACGCCGTCGCTGGGTATGCAGTTCGATGGCGAGATCATCTCCAGCAACTCCGGCGTCTTTGGTGCCCGTGCACTTCCGCAATGCCTCGACCTCATCGTCGACGAATTCTCACCGCTCGGTAAATAGGAGGACCCATGAACGACAATCCCCTGCTCGGCTTTATCGTCATTGTTCTGGCCATGCTCGTCGGCTATGCGATCAACGTGATCCACCGTCGGAAGAAGTAATTCCACATTGGTATGATATTCATCCGATTATCGTCTCCCCCGCTGTTTATGCATTTGCCAAACAGCGGGGGATTTTTCTTTGTGACCCGTGGAAGGCGCTTTATTCAGCTACAGTAATTGCAGGGGGCCTTTATTTAACTAAAGCTACATAATGAGTATTCTTATCCGCTCATCGCATATTTTGGGACGCTCATCGAGTATTTTATCGAACAGGATGAATACTCTTTAGACTTCCGATAGGCTAATAGATGTATTTATTAGCTGAGATTCCGCACCGTTTTGCGGGGTTTCAACAGTTGGGAGGGATCATGAGGTTTACTCATCCTGTCAACACGCTCAAAAAGCTCGGCTGCGGCCTTGCCTTTGGAGCAGTGGCCATTATGGCCATGCCGACTTCGGCGCTCGCCTGCACCCAGATCTACATGGGCAGCAAGCTCACGGCAGACGGCAACACGTACTACGGTCGTTCCGAGGACTTCGGCCCGCGCTACGTCAAGCATTTTGGCATTGAGCCCGCGCACAAGGACGGCAACGAGTACACCTCGGTCGAGTCCGGCTTTGAGTACAAGTCCAAGGGCGTAACCTACCGCTACACTTTCGTTCGCGACAATCCCTCGCAGTGGGAAGATCGCTACGATGCTTATTCCGAGGCCGGCATCAATGAGAAGGGCGTCTCCTGCTCTGCCACGTTGAGCACCTCCTACAACGAGAAGGCCGAAGAGGCCGACCCCATCACCGAGGAAACCGGCATTGGCGAGTACAGCTATGCCAGCGTCATCCTTGGCGAGAGCGCCACGGCCCGCGAGGGCGTCGAGCTCATCGGCAGCCTGATCGACGAGCAGGGCGTCTGCTCCAACGATCAGATCATCATCGCCGACAGCACCGAGACCTGGCTGTTCGCCGGACTTTCTGGCCATCAGTGGATCGCCATGAAGCTCACCGACGATATCGCCTCGGTCAACCCCAACATCGGCAACCTTAACTACAAGGTCAACCTCGACGACACCGAGAACTGCCTCCACTCCAAGGACATTCAGACCATGCCCGAAGAAAAGGGCTTTGCCAAGTACTTCGAGGACGGCCAGTTCGACGTTGCCCAGACCTACGGTGAGGAAATTAGCGATAAGGCCATGCATTCTTGGTCTCGCTATATCCAGGGCCGCGATTATTTCATGGCTCCGCTTGCCGAGGGCACCGACTACGAGATCGTTAAGGACGAGCGCGAAGATGCTCGTGCCACGACCGGCGCCCTGGTCCACGAGATGCAGCCGCTGTTCTTTACGCCCGGCAAGTCCGACTGGAACACCTTTGAGATGATCCGCAGCTTTGCCACTCGTGGCGAGAATGTCGCCGGCCTCAACGCCAACACCGACGGTGCCTATGCCATCGGCTCCAACCGCAACACCGAGATCCACACCTTCCAGATCCGTCAGGGCATGGACCCCGAGATCGCGACCATCCAGTGGGAGATGCTCTCCAACGCCGAGTTCTCCGTCGCTATTCCCTTCTACTCCGCACTGCTCACCGAGGTCAGTCCTTACTTCAGCGATCAGGATGTCTCCTTCGATCACTGTGAAGAGGAAGACGTCGTGAACAACGAGGAGCCCAAGAACTCCATCAATTACGTCCTCATGGACATCAACACGCTCGCCGAGGAGAACCGCGACAACTGCGCCACCGGCGTCCGCGCCTATCTCGACGCTCTGCAGAAGGAGCTCATCGAGCAGAACCTGACCGTCGACGAGGCCATGCAGGCTGCCGAGGGCACCGAGGCCCGCACCGCCCTGGCCAACAAGGCTGGCAAGGCCGCGACCAAGAACACCTACGTCAAGTGCAAGGCCATGCTCGAGGAGATGCGCGATTACCTCAAGAAGGGCGACTTCTCCGAGAAGTTCGTCCCGAGTGACTACGATGCCGACAACGACTGCCTGGTCGAGTCCATCACCTACGCCGACGAGGCCCTCTCCGATGAGGACGTTGCCGAGCCCGAGGTTAAGGAAGAGGCAACCGAGGAGAAGTCCGACGGCAACAACATGGCCGCCATGGCTGTTGGTGCCGTCGTCATCATCGGTGTCTGCGGCTTCGTGCTCTATCGTCGCAAGAAGGCCTAAGACCCTCACGTTCTAAAGGAGGGCGAGACAGCGTGAGCGGCCTTGCCCTCCTAGCCCGTCATCTGACCGGCGGGAAACGCCGCTGAAATCTTTTCAAAAAAGATTTCCCTGCACATATATCGCTGTGTTATAGTGCAACGCAACAGCAACAAGGTGCGACCGCGCCACGGCATCACGAAAGGAGCCACCGACATGAAGAACACGATGAAGTCTCTCAACAACTGGTGGTGGCGTGATGCGAATACGATCGGTCGACAGTGAGTCCCTCACGCCTGTTTTTGCGCTCTAGGTGATTGGAAGGCCTCCGGTTTCGACCGGGGGCCTTTTTCTATCTCGAGCCCGATCGCATTCGCATCACGCGCCTCCGCTTTCTTCTCTTGCACTTCCCCTCCGAAAGGATTTTCACCATGTCTCAGAACACCACCGCCGCCCAGCCCCGCACCGTCCAGACCGCCGACCGCGGCAAGCTCGACGTCCGCGCCCTCGTCTTGCTCGCCATCCTGCTTGCCGCCGGCTTCATCCTCAACTTCACCGTCGGCAAGGCCATCTCCGGCATCTCGGGCGGCATGATCAGCCCCGAATTCATCATCTCGGCCTTCTGCCTCACCATCCTGGTCGTTCGCCCCAACATTGGCCAGGCGCTCATCATCGGCCTCATCTCGGCCGCTGTAATCCAAATCACCACCACCTCGCCGTTCGTTGATTTTGCCGCCGAGGGCATCGCCGCCATGCTCATGGCCGTCATTGTCAACGCTGCTGCCAAGGACGGCCAGGTTAAGCCCGCCGTCGCCATCGTCGCAACGTTCGTGACCACCTTTGTCTCGGGCGTCATCTTCATGGTCATCAAGATGGCCATGCTCGGCGTGGTGGGCGAGCTCGCCGCAGCCATGCTGCCCGTCGTCGCCATGACCGCCGTCTTTAATGCCATCCTGGTCGGCGCTCTCTACCTGCCCATCCAGAAGGCTCTCAAGCTCAACTAACCCGCTCGGCTTTACGAGCCACCCCATCTTGGCGTTCATTCGTCACTCGCGTACCCAAGTACGCTTCGCTCCTCTTTCGCGCCAACCTGGGCCCCTCGTAAAGCCGTCTCCGTGCTCCATTATTCAAAATTGATCCCCTTTCCGATTTAGCCCCTTTCGCGGGGGTCCAGGACACTCTTATCTCAAATCCCACCTTAAGGAGAACATCATGGCCACCAACACTCAGGCTCGTACCATTTCTGCCAACGCCGTTTCCGACAAGGGCATCCTCGATATCACCTCGCTCGTCTTGCTTGCCATCCTGCTCGCGGCCGGCTTTATCCTCAACATGACCGTCGGCAATGCGCTTGCCGCGACGGGTATCAAGCCGCAGTTCATCATTGCCGCCTATGCCCTGGCCATCGCACTCACGCAGGCGAGCTTTGCCCAGGCCGCCATCTTTGGCATCCTGTCAGCCGCCGTTATCCAAATCACCACGTCCATCCCCGGCCTTAACTTTGTGACCGAGCTTGCCGGAGCGCTGACGATGGCGGCGCTCGTTAAGTCCAACATCGGCGGCAGCAAGATCAACCCCTTCATCGCCGGCCTGCTCACCACCCTGGTCTCGGGTGCCCTCTTCGCCGTCCTGGGCACGGTTATCATGGGCGCCGCGCTTCCCACGGCACTTGCCAAGGTTCCCATCGTCCTCGGCACCGCCGTCTTTAACGCCGTCGTGGTCCAGGCCCTCTTCTTCCCCCTGCGCAAGGTGCTCGGCAAATAGCCTGATATGATGGACGGGCCGCACGCTTGCGGCCCCATCACCAAAGACTGTCCCAAACAGCCAGCTTTTGGGGACGTTCTTAAACGACTCGTCATTTAAGAACGTCCCCGATGACTATGAAAGGTATCCATGGAAACGATCATCAACGTCGACGATGTCTCGTTCTCCTATGGCACGCAGACCGAGCAGGCGCTCACCCACATCTCGCTCGGCGTGAACAAGGGAGACTTTATCGGCATCATCGGGCCTTCGGGCGCCGGCAAGTCCACGCTTGCCGCTTGCCTGTCGGGAGCCGTACCCCACCACTTTACCGGCACCTTCTTTGGCTCCGTCATGGTTGACGGCCACGACACCTGTGAGGTCTCGCTCACCGATGTGTCGCAGATCGTCGGCAGCGTGTTGCAGGACATCGATACGCAGATGGTCGCCTCGGTCGTCGAGGACGAGATGCTTTTTGGCCTGGAGAACTTTGGCGTCCCCCACGACCAAATCGAGCAGCGTGTAAGCGAGACGCTCGAGACCGTCGGTATCAGCGACCTGCGCGATCGCGAGATCGCCACCCTCTCGGGCGGGCAGAAGCAAAAGGTGGCCATTGCCGCCATCCTTGCCATGCGCCCGCGCGTACTGGTGCTCGACGAACCCACCGCGGCACTCGACCCCGCCAGCTCCACGCTGGTCTTCGAGACGCTGCGTGAGGCAAACCGCGCACTTGGAATTACCATCGTCGTCGTCGAGCAAAAGGTCGCCCTGCTTTCGGAGTACTGCAACCGCGTGCTCGTGCTCAACCATGGCGAAATCGCGCTACAGGGCGAGCCGCACGAGGTCTTCGCGCATACCGATGAGCTCCGCGCCATCGGCGTCGATTGTCCCCGTGTCACGCGCATCTTCAACAGCCTCGAGGCCGATGGCCTGGCAAGCGGCACCCCCTGTTTGGATGTTGATGAGGCCGAGCGCCTGATTACGGGCATCGTCGATCCCATGCACGCGACCAGCGACACCCAGGCGCCCGCTGGCTCCCCGCATGCCCCGTCGCCGCGCCCGCACGCCAAGGACGCCGAGCCCGTGCTCACCTTCGATCACGTTGAGTTTGCCTACCCCAATGGCGGCGCTGCCGTCCACGACCTTAGCCTGACCCTCTACCCCGGCGAGCTCGTGGGCATCGTCGGTCAAAACGGCGCCGGCAAGACCACACTCACCAAGCTGCTCACAGGCCTGCTTAAGCCCGCCTCGGGCAGCGTGCGCGTTACGGGCTTGGACACCGCAGCCGTTCCCACGAGCCGCATCGCCCGCGAGGTCGCAACCCTCTTCCAAAACCCCGACCGCCAGATCTGCAAGGATACCGTGCTCGACGAGGTCGCTTTTGGCCTGGAGCTTGCCGGCATCGACCGCGCCGAGGCCCTGCGTCGCGCCCAGCTCGTCATCGACCGCTTTGGCCTGCCCGCCAACGAGGCGCCTTTCTCGCTTTCGCGCGGCCAACGACAAATGGTGGCACTCGCCTCCGTCGTGGTCGTAGAGCCCAAGATCGTAGTGCTCGACGAGCCCACGAGTGGACTTGACTACCGCGAGTGCATGACCGTCATGGAAACGGTACGCACCATGGCCGAGCGCGGCTGCGCCGTGATCATGGTCTGTCACGATATGGAAGTCGTCTCCGACTTTGCCGAGCGTATCGTTGTAATGGCCGACGGCCGCATCCTCGACCGCGGACGCACACACGAGCTGTTCTCGAACATCGAGCTCATGCAGCGAGCTTACGTTGAGCCGCCCCAGGTCATTGAACTCTCACGCCGCTTGGCGTCCTCCGTCTCGCCCGCTTTTGCGCAGGTAAGCGAGGTCACCGATATCGTTCGCATTACCAAGGAGATGGTCCGCCGTGGTTAACGTCATCGACTATATGCCGGGCGACACGCTACTGCATCGCCTGAACCCGGTCGTCAAACTGGGCCTTGCCGCCGCCATCATCATCGGCATCTTTTTGTCCGACACCTATGTTGCGCTGTTGGGCTTTTTGGCACTCACCCTTGCGCTGGGCGCCTACGCCGGCGTCGTCGACCGTCTGCTCTCGCTACTCAAGCTCCTGATTCCACTCGCGCTCATCATGCTGGTGCTGCAGTTGGCATTTATGCGCGACGGCAACGTGGTGTGGGGTTTTGTTACCGACACCGGCCTCATCACCGGATCGAAGGCCTGCCTGCGCCTGTTGGGCGTGGCGCTGCCGCTTATCCTCATGCTCATGGTGACCAAGCTCAACGACCTTGCCAACGCCTGCGTCGAGGTGCTTCACGTGCCCTATCGCTACGCCTTCACCTTTACCACGGCACTACGTTTTGTGCCGGTGTTTGGCCAGGAGATGAATGCCATCATGGAGGCGCAGACCGCGCGCGGCGTCGAGTACGACACCAAGAACCCCGTCAAGAAGCTCAAGCTCATGCTGCCGTTGTGCGTGCCGCTGCTTATCTCGAGCGTGGGCAAGACCGACGCCACCGCGCTTGCTGCCGAACAGCGCGGCTTTTATCTGCGCACGCGCGCCAGCTCGTACAAGCGCTACCCCATCAAGGGCTTAGATGTCACCGTGCTCATCGTCAGCATCGCCCTCATCGTCCTGGGCTTCCTGTTCTAGCAACTGCCAGCGGTAACCGGCAAACGCAAAAGGCCTCGGTTCGTACCAAACGAGCCGAGGCCTCTACTGTTTCCCCAGATAAAACCTACCAAAATAAACCTGTCCCTTTTTGGCAGGTTGGGGGCTAGAGGCGGTAGGGGGCGCCGCTGCGAATGATGGACTCGCGCACGAGGACATCCATGGCGTCGAGAGTGATCTCGGGCATCTCTCGGTACTTCTGCAGCACCGAGAGCTCCGTGCAGGCCAGGATAACGCGGTCGCAGCCGCTACGGGCAAACTCCCACATCACACGGTCGAACTTGTCCATATCGGGCTCGCGTCCGGCCTTCACGTCGTCGTAGATGAGTGACATCACGTCGGCCTGGCGCTTCTCGCTGGGGTAGACGACCTCGACACCCGCGGCCTCGCATTCGCGCCCGTAGACGCCCGCACCCACGGTGCCGTCGGTGCCCATGATGCCGATCTTGCGCACCGGCTCTGTCGGCATGCTCAGGTTGGGATCGAACTCACACTCCCCCATCACCGCGCCCGCCAGGGCATAGCGCACCGACTCGCGCGGCATGTGGATAATCGGCACCTTCGTAAACGACTGTATCTGGTCGTAGAAGTAATGCGACGTGTTGCAGGGAATCGCGATGTGCGCGCAGCCCAGCGTCTCGAGCGCCTGGGCGCACTCCTTCATGGTCGCCAGCAGCTCGGTATGCTCACCGGTCTTGATGGCCAGCGTGCGATCGGGCATGGTCGACTTGGAAAGCACCACCATGTCGATATGCTCCTGGTCGCACGTAGCCGCCGTATGGCGTACTACCTGGTCGTAGTAATACGACGTGGCCTCGGCGCCCATGCCGCCGATAACTCCCAGCTTTTCCATCGCCGCCTCCTTGGTGACGCCCACGCAATTGCGCGTATCATACCCGCGCCCGCCCGATACATACCGGACGGGCGCCACGCTCGTCTACTTGTAATACGTCTTGAACAGCTTATAGTGACGCAGCTTGGTGTGCCACATGCGCAACCAGCGGTTAAAGACAAAGTCTCCCTTCATAAACGAGGGATCGGCGCCCTTGCCCTCCTTGGCAAGACGATGTACCTTCGCACGCAGCTCGGGAGCCTTGACGTACTTGTCGACGACGCCCATGGGAACAACCATCCACAGCGCCTCGTCCTGCGCCGTCACAAACTCCGGCTCAAACGGGCGATTGAACACATACTCGTCCACCACGTACTTGGCAACGTTAAAGCCGCTGTTGGTTACGTAGTAGTTGCTGCGGCCCTGACGGGTGTTGAAGTCAAAGAACTTAAACGAGCCATCGCGCTCGTCATACTTGACGTCAAAGTTGGAATAGCCCACAAAGTGAAGGTCCTCGAGCAGCTTGCGCACGCCACTCATAAGCTCATCATTGGGCTCGGTGATGATGCAGGCGTGATTACCGACGCCGTGGGGCTGATGCTCCTCGAGCAGCACGTGACCCAGGCACATCATGCGAACCTTGCCGTTGCGGTCGGAATAGCTGGTGAGCACGCGCATGTACTCGTCGTTGCCGGGCACGCGGTCCTGCAAAATCAGGTCGTCGGTATAGCCGCTGGCATAGGAGTCACGGATAACCTGCTCCAGCTCGGCGCGATCGGCAATCTCATAAGCCTTCTTCTGGCCCTCGAACTCATGCTGCCACCACATGATGCCGTCGGACGGCTTCAGGATCATCGGATAAGGGAAGTCAATCTGGTCGAGCACCTCGGCAGGCGCCTCGCCCTGCGCGTTGAGCATCTGCGCAGTAAAGGTAAACGTATGTGGATAGGGCACACCATGCTTCTCGCACAGCTCGTAGAAGATCTCCTTCTTCTGGCACTGTTCAAGCATGCTATAGGGCGCGTAAGGCGCAACAATGTTATCCGCCAGCTCGTTGGCGTCCTTGGCCTGAGCCACCAGGGCAACATAGTTGTCGCCGCAGCCCATCAGGACAATCGTCTTGTCGGCATGTGCCCGAGCGATGCCGTTGACGGTCTTAAGCATCACGGGCATGGTGTCGATATCCACGTTGGGCGTGTAGTCGATAATCTGGCTGCGATACGCAGGGCCCGTCTGATACTTGCCAAAGACCAGGCTCTTGACCTGATACTCCTCGTAGAAGGCGCGCGCCACCGAATACGCGTTGATGTCGCCGCCGAGCAGCACGGGAATAAACTCGCGCTCTGTAAACTGCAATGCCATGGAAACTTCCTATCATGAACTGCCCACACGACGGGCGGTCTTTGTGCAACTGATTTATTCTAGCGTGCCGAGCCGCCGGCACCCAAAGCTCCACCGTATCTATGGCAATCGGCGTAATTATCCAGCACGAAGGCGGCAATCACCGGTGTACGACAACGGGGCAATGAACCCACCGTTGTTGTAGGATTCAACCTGTTGCCCGCCCCGTCGAAAGGTGCACCGTGCCCCAGGTTCATCCGATCAACAACCCCATCATTGACGCCGCAAAGCGCGAACTTGCGGATCGTGCCCAGACGGCAGCTCCCCTACGCACCGCAAACGATGCTTACAACGGGCCCGCCCGCATCGTCTCAATCAACACGTCGGAGCACAAAGGCACGCGCAAGTCACCCGTCGCCGACGGGCACGACACCGTCATCGAGCAGTTTGGCCTCGCCTCCGATGCGCACGCCGGGCATTGGCACCGCCAGGTTTCCTTTTTAGCTGCAGAGTCTATCCAGACGGCGGAGGGGCGCGGGCTCGATGTGCACGAGGGCGATTTTGGCGAGAACTTCACCACCCAGGGCATCAACCTGCTCTCGCTCCCTCTGGGAACGCAGCTCAAGATTGGTAACGACGTCCTGGTCGAAATCAGCCAGATCGGCAAAGTCTGCCACACCCGCTGTGCCATCTACTATCTCGCCGGCGACTGCATCTTTCCCCACGAGGGCATTTTCGGCGTGGTGTTACAGGGCGGAGAAGTTCACACCGGCGACGATATCCAGGTGGTCAAGCTCGGCGACGGCGCCTGTTCGTTTACGCCGGCCGAGGCGCTCCAAGAGGTGGAGCTGGCTCGCCGCGAAGGAACCCTGTAGTTGCAAAACCCCACGTTGAGATAGCTTTTACAGCCAAGAATCCCGTTGCAACAGGGTGCCGTAACGTTAAAGTTGAACTCTATGGTTTCTCAACAATTCACCATTCCCGCAGGTCAAGGCCAAAGCCTCAAGTTCAACTTGACCCTTTAGAACCTTTAAGGTTCAAGTTGAGGTCGAAAGCAGTAGTAGAATACAGCTCGACCATTAACCTACGATTGATTGCAGAGGGACTGGATGCAGCATTCGAATCATCGCACCGCAGCGCTCATCGCGTCGAAGCCGGCTCGTATCATCACGAGCGCCGCGCTCGCCGTCGCGCTGACGGCCACGCCGATGCTCTCCCCCGTCGCGGCCTATGCCGCCTCGCAGGCAACGCAGGATCAGCTTTCCGCCGCCCAGAAAAAAATCGAGGACGCCACGAGCGCCTACAACGACGCCCGAACCAAGCTCGAGGATCTGCAAAAGCAGATCGACTCCAATGAGGCAAACATCGATAAGATTGAGGCCGAGCTACCCGAGCAGCAGGCCAAGGCAAGCTCCGCCATGCGCGATCTGTATAAGTACCAGAAGGGCACCAGCCCCATCGTAAGCTTCCTGGTGAACACGCAGAGCTTGGGTGACTTTATCACCACCTGCAAATACACCAACCAGATTACGAGCTCGAGCGTCGACGAGATCGAAGAGCTTAACAAGATGCAAACCGAGCTCGAGCAGAACAAAACCGAGCTCGATCAGGCCAAATCTCAGCTCGAGGGCGAACAAAAGAATGCCGAGGACGCGCTGGCCCAGGCACAGCAGCTCCGCAGCGAGGCGCAGGCAAAGGCCGAGCAGGAAAATGCCGCCGAACTGGCTAAGCTCGAGGCCGACAAAGCCGCTGCCGCCGAGAAGATCTCGGGTACCGGCGTGAGTGGCAATAACTCCAACAGTCAGGCCACCAACTCCAACACCACCATCGACACCACGGTGAACAACTCCAACAGCGGCAATTCCGATTACGACTCGTTCATTAACGAGTGGACGAGCCGCATCGACAACTACCTCGCCGGTTCCCCCATGGCAGGCCAGGGCTATAACTTTGCCGTCGCCGCCTGGAATACCGGCGTCGATCCCCGTTGGTCCCCCGCCATCGCCTGCATCGAGAGCAGCAAGGGCCTCTATTGCGCCGGCTCCTTTAACGCCTGGGGCTGGAGTGCCCGCGGCGGCGGTTGGCGTAGCTTTGGCAGCTGGAGCGAGGCTGTCTCCGCCCACGTTGCCTATCTGGGCGCCAACTATGGCTCCACGCTTACCCCGGCAGCCGCCAAGAAGTACTGCCCGCCCACGTGGCAGGACTGGTACAACAAGGTCGCTTCCCAGATGAACCGCATTTAGGTTCGCAAGCCTCAACTGCAAGGGACCCCAAACGGGGCCCTTTTTCGTATATCTAGGAGACGACGCCCGTCGCGTTGCCGATAACAACGACGACACACATGA
>CAKTUC010000044.1 GCA_934617135.1 uncultured Collinsella sp.
CGCGACGGGTTTCCCATCACGGACAAGATGTGGCGCCGCAAGAAAGCGGCAACGCTTGCCGAGCGGCTTGCGCTGGGCATGGATGCGCTCGTCGACCGCGAGACGCTGGCTATGGAGCTGTGGCCTCATGCCGAGTTCAATAGCGCTCGTAACAATCTGTACTCGACGATATCGCGCTTGCGCTCGGCGTTGGGACCGACGCCGGACGGTAAATCGTGCGTGCTGATCCAAAATGAATGCATTGGGCTTAACGGCGATTACGTCAAGACCGATGTGAAGCTCTTCGACCAGATCAGCCGCGAAGTTTTGGGAAATCGCACGGGTGCGCGCGGGCCCCACCTGGTCGAGCTGTGCCTTAAGATCGAGCAGCTCTACGCCGGTCCGCTGTATGTTCCCAATGGCTGTAATCCCACCTACTTTTTACGTATGCGGCGCATTATGGAATCGAAGTATATCGACTGCATGATTCGGGGTGCGAATGCCGCCCTAGAAGAAAACGACCTGCAGTCGGCGGTATGGCTGGTGGAGTCGGGACTGCGGCAAGAGACGGCGCGCGAGGACATGGTGCGTTGCGCTATGCGCGTCTACGGTGCGGCGGGGCGGCGGCGCGATATCGTCGAGCTGTACAGTGGACATATGCACCACCTAAGGGAACAGGTCAATGGTGTGCCCGAGCCCGAGACGCGGCGTCTGTTCGAACGCTTGGTGGAGGGCAGGCTTAACCGCGTGCTCATCGAGCGATAAAAAACGGGCGTCCGAATTGCTCGGACGCCCGCTGGCTTGCTGAATGTTGGCTCGCCGGATCGTTGGCTCTTAGACGAGCTTGATCTTCTCGATGTCCTTGCGCGAGGACTCGCGATACAGCGAGAACTTGCGGCCGATAACCTGGACGACCTCGGCATGGCAGCGATCGGCGAGCTCCTCGGCGGCCTCGCGGGCGGAAAGGCTGGAGCCATCGAGCACGGAGCACTTAACAAGCTCGTGCTTCTCCAGGTAGGCGACCGTCTGCTCGACGGTGCCCTCGTTGATATCGGACTTGCCGATGATGATGGCGGGGTTGAGGTGATGGGCCATGCTGCGAAGCTGCTTGACCTGGGCTCCTGTCAGTGCCATGGGTTCTCGCTTTCTATGTATGGGGCGCCCCGCGATGGGGCCTTAATCTACGTGAGCTGTCCCACGATAGCGCAGGAACGGCGCGGTGTGGAGCGCGTTTGCCCAGTTCAAAAAGAATGCGGATGCCGAGCGGGAGAACAGCGCGGGTTACAGGCGGACGTGTACGGCGGCCGAAAGCGGTCTATGGACGGCTCGAAGAGACCGGCTCCCATGCAATAAACGCCCAACGGACCTTGCGGACGTGGTCGAGCATGTAGCGCCCCTGCGGCACGCCCTTGGACCCCGGCTCGCCGGCATGGGGATTCTCAATCATATGCTGGGCGACGTAGACGCGCAGACGGTCGATCTTGTCCTCGTTACCGTGCTCGAGCATGCGGGAGAAGTCCGCCACGCCCGCCTCAAGGCTATCGAAGGTATCGCGACGAGGCGATTCAAAGTACGTAACTTGCGGCAGGGCACCCATCTGAATGAGGATATTAAAGGCGTACACAAAGCCATTACTGCAGGTAACCGAGGCACCGATGGCGTTCATCAGGTGCAGGTCATAGCGCGGGCTGGAGTTGGCAACCATCGTGACAGCACAACGCCGACGAGCCGTTCGATCAAGCTTGGCAAGCGCGCCTTTTAGATTAGTCGTGGTGACAGAGCGACTGGCAAAGGCAACATCTACCGCTTTCGCGACCGGTCCAACCAAATCCCAGTCATCATCCCAAGCAAGCTCAAGCGGTGTAATGCGATCCTCGAGCCCATAGTACTCAATGCCAGCATCAAGTGTGCCCAACATAGCAGGGGAAAAGTCAGCAGCAATCACAGGATGTCCGTCTTGCGCAAGCGGAATGGCAATCGACCCAGCCCCACACCCCATATCAAGCACCGACTCACCAGGCTGGAGTGCCAGCAGCTTCATAAAATCCCGAGCATACGGGGCGGTCTCCAACGGACGAAAATGCCGAGCCCGCTTATCCCACTCAAAAGAATCATCAGCCCGCCGCCGACCAGCTTGCAAGCGCATCCATTCCTCATTCCAATCCGCAGAAAGCAGCTCAGAACGAATTCCCCTATCAGCCACGGGCCATCCCCCTCACAACAAAAAAGCGGCCCCTCCCAAAAGAAGAGCCGCAACCAGCATATATCAGAAAGAACCGATCCAACGCCAAACCGCCGTATCAACCATGTGGTGCAGGAGCGAAGCAACTGCAACCGGGATAGAACCCAACTGAGGTCCCGTTGTGCGGGAGCCCCGGGGAGGGCAAATATATAAGGTCGATCGCGAGTTCCGCACGAGCCGGAGAGCACTTAATGTGCTCTCCGTGCGAGCCAGGACTGTCCGAGCAGGCGACCTTATATATTTGCCCTCCCCGGGGCTCCTCGCCCGAACCCTCAGCTAGTTCTTCAGCGAGTTCAGCGGTGCCGGGAAGCGTCCACCACGGTGGGCAAGCACGGTGCCGGCGTTGGGGTTCACCGGCATGATGGGTGCACGGCCGAACAAGCCGCCGTACTCGACGCAGTCGCCCACGCCCTTGCCGATGGCAGGAATCACGCGGACGGCCGTGGTCTTGTTGTTGATGACGCCGATAGCCATCTCGTCGGCGATAATGCCGGCGATGGTCTCGACCGGGGTGTCACCGGGGATGGCAATCATGTCAAGGCCAACGGAGCATACGCAAGTCATGGCCTCGAGCTTCTCGAGCGAGAGCGCACCGGCCTCGACGGCGGCGATCATGCCGGCGTCCTCAGACACGGGGATAAAGGCGCCCGAGAGGCCGCCCACGCTGGAGCTGGCCATGACGCCGCCCTTCTTGACGGCGTCGTTGAGCATGGCGAGTGCGCAGGTCGTGCCCGGGCCACCGCAGGTGCCAACACCGATGATCTCGAGGATGCGGGCAACGGAGTCGCCGACGGCAGGCGTAGGCGCCAGCGACAGGTCGACGATGCCCTTCTCGACACCCAGGCGATGGGCGGCCTCGCGGCTCATGAGCTCACCGGCACGGGTGATCTTAAAGGCGGTCTGCTTAATCTTCTCGGCGACTTCCATCATCGATGCGGAATCGGGCAGCGTCTCCAGGGCTGCGGCCATAACGCCGGGGCCCGAGACGCCTACGTTGATGACGGCGTCGGCCTCGCCACCGCCGTGGACGGCGCCCGCCATAAACGGGGAGTCCTCGACCATGTTGGCAAAGCAGACAAACTTGGAAGCGCCGACGGAATCCTGGTCGGCCGTGAGTTTAGCGGCATCGATGATGGTCTGGGCGGCCATGAGCACGGCATCCATGTTGATGCCGGCGCGCAGGCTGGCGACGTTGACGCTGGAGCAGACGCGGCTGGTGGCGGCGAGTGCCTGCGGGATGGACTGGATGACGCGGCGGTCGGCGTCGCCGATGCCCTTCTGGACGAGCGCGGAGAAGCCGCCCAGGTAGTCGATGCCGAGGGTCTCGGCCGCGCGGTCGAGGGCGTGCGCGATGGGGGTGAGGTCCTCATCCTTGCAGCATGCGGCGATTTGCGCCACCGGGGTGACGGAAACGCGCTTGTTGACAATGGGGATACCGTACTCGCGCTCGAGGTTCTCGGCGGTCTCGACCAAGTGCTCAGCCGTGTGCGTCACGTGGTCGTAGATCTTCGTGCACATGCGGTCGAGGTTCTCGTCGCCGCAACCCATGAGCGAAACACCCATGGTGATGGTCCTGATGTCGAGGTTCTGCTCCTCAACCATGCCGCGGGTTTCCGCGATTTCTGCAGGCGTGATCGCCATCCTTGCGCTCCTATCTGCCAAAACGAGCATAGTCCCCTCTATTCTAACGTGCCGCACACGTCTCGTGGCGCGTGCGGCACGTTTTGGTGCGGGGTTGTTTCCGTTGTGTTACCGGCCAAAGACCTCTTCGGCGATGCGCGCGCTCTCGGCGGCGTCCTTGGCGTAGTAGTCTGCGCCAATCTGCTTGGCGTATTCGGGGGTGAGCACGGCGCCGCCCACGATGATCTTGACGCCCGGGACCTCGGCATGGAGCAGCTTGATGGTCTCCTCCATGGCGACGACCGTGGTGGTCATAAGCGCCGAGAGGCCGACGAGCTTAATGTCGCGCTCCTTGACGGTCTTGAGCACCTCTTGCGGGTCGACGTCGCGGCCTAGGTCAAAGACGGTATAGCCGTAGTTATCGAGCAGCATCTTGACGATGTTCTTACCGATATCGTGGATGTCGCCCTTGACGGTGGCCACGCAGATCTTGCCCTTGTCGGCAATCTCGCCGGCGGGCATCAGGCGTTTGATGGTGTCGAAGCCCACGCGTGCGGCTTCGGCCGAGGCCATAAGCTGCGGCAGGAAGAACTTGCCCTGGTCAAAGAGGACTCCGACCTCATCGAGGGCGGGGATAAAGTGGTTGTTGATGAGGTCCATGGCGTCGTGATCTGCCAGCAGACGCTCGGTCTCGGCCGCGATTTCGCCCTTGCGGCCCGAGACGACCATGTGGCGGATGGGGTCGTCATCGGCGCTTGCGGTGGTGCTTGCGGCAGGTGCGGTATCGCTCGATGCTGACTGAGCGGCCGCCGGGTTGGCGGCAACCTTGTACGGGTCGGTCCAGCCGGCGTATCGCTCGATGTATCCGGTCGAGCCCTCGTCCTCGACGCTCAGCACGCGATAGCTGTAGACGGTGTCCATAAAGCGCTTGGAACCCGGGTTCATGATGGGGGCGTCCAGGCCCGCGCCGAAGGCGGCGGCCAAAAAGACCGAGCCCAGCAGCGGGCGGGCGGGCAGACCAAAGCTGATGTTCGAAACGCCGAGCGCGCACTTGACGCCCAGGCGCTCCTTGCACATAGACATGGCACGTAGAATCTGTTCAGCCTGGCGCTGGTTGGTCGAGGCGGTCATGACCAGGCAGTCAATGAGGATGCGGTCCGGGCCGATGCCGTAGCGGGCGGCTTCGGCCACGATGCGCTCGGCGATGGCGAAGCGAGCCTCGGCGGTATCCGGGATGCCGCCCTCGTCGAGCGTGAGGCCGACGACGTTGGTGCCGTAGTGGGCGACCAGCGGGAAGATCTCGTCCATGATCTGCTGCTTGCCGTTGACCGAGTTGATGATGGGCTTGCCGGCGTAGCGGCGCACTGCGGCCTCGACGGCGGCGGGGTCGGTGGAGTCGATCTGCAGCGGCAGCAGCGTGGAGCCTTGGAGCTGCTCGGTTGCCTGTTGGATAATCCTGACCTCGTCGATCTCGGGCAGGCCCACGTTGACGTCCAGGATGTCGGCGCCCTGCTCCTGCTGGCTGATGCCCTGGCTCACGACGTGGTCCAGGTCGCCGTCGCGTAGGGCCTGCTGCAGGCGCTTTTTGCCAGTGGGATTGATGCGCTCGCCGATGACGGCAATCTTGTGGCCGTCGCAGGGAAGGTCCACGACCGTCTGGGCGCTCGTGACCGACATGCTGGGCTTGCGATGGCGTGGGCTGGGCGTGTGGTTGTCGATGAGGGTGCGAAGCGCCGCCATGTGCGTGGGCGTGGTGCCGCAGCATCCGCCGACGACGCTCACGCCGTCCTCGATCATGCCGGCGACGGCCTCGGCGTATTCGGGTGCCTGGATGTCAAAGACGGTATTGCCGTCATCGTCTACGCGGGGCAGTCCCGCATTGGCCTGCACCATAACGGGCTTGTCGGTGACGGTGAGCATACGCGCGGCGAGTCCTCGGAGCTCGGCCGGGCCCTGGCTGCAGTTGATGCCCAGGACGTCGGCGCCGATGGCGTCGAGGGTGATGGCGGCGACCTCGGGGCTCGTGCCCAAGAAGGTGCGGCCGTCTTCCTCAAAGGTCATGGTGGCAAAGACAGGAAGGTCGGAGTTCTCGCGGCAGGCGAGAACCGCCGCCTTGATCTCGGCCAGGTCGGTCATGGTCTCGATAATAAAGAGGTCGACGCCCGCAGCGACGCCGGCGCGTACCTCCTCGGCAAAGAGGCCGTAGGCCTCGTCAAAGCTGAGGGTGCCCAGGGGGCGCAGCAACGCGCCGATAGGGCCGATGTCGCCGGCGACGTAGCGGGCGCCGGCCTCGCGGGCGCAGGTGACGGCCGCGGCAAAGACATCGGCCACGGTGGCAGCGCTGTCGAGCTTGTGGGCGTTGGCGCCAAAGGTGTTGGCGGTGATCACGTCACAGCCCGCCTCGACGTACTGGCGTTGGATATCGGTGATGACCTGGGGCTCCTCAAAGTTGAGGAGCTCGGGCAGAGCGCCGGCCTTCATGCCAGCGGCCTGCAACATGGTGCCCATGCCGCCGTCAAACAACAGGTGCCCCGTGCCTTCGATGGCGGCACGCAGGCGATCGTCCTTGATGCGCAGGTCGTCGATCGTGCGTGTCTTGTACGTGGCGCCGTTGAGGCGCGCGGCATTGACAGGTGCCGCCAACGCAGCGCCGTCGGAATCGTGAGTGATAAGCGGAGTAAACATCGGCGGCTCCTAATGGCTGGAATAGCAGGTGGTGTGGGCGGCGCGGAAGCGGCAGTGTTCGCGCATGCGGCAGATATTGCAGGTGGGGCGGGTCTGGGCGTTGTGGACGTCGCCGTCGAACAGACCGATCACCGCGGTCACGCTCTTGGTGGGCATGAGCAGGCTGGTGGGGGTGACGGTAAGTCCAATGAGGCGCGTGGCGTTGAGTGCATCCACGATCGAGCGCTGGGCCGAGAGCGGGCAGTCGCCATAGCCGGGACTGAAGCGCCAGTTGCCGGCGAGCCCGTGTGCAGCGGCCGCAGCCTTGACCTGCTGGTCCATCTGCTCGACGGCGGCCTCCACATAGGCGGAGCACGCGGCATCGAGCACGGCTCCCTCTAGGGGCTGCTGGGCTCCCGTGGTGCGCAGGCGACGCTCGGCGTCCATGCCGAGTGTGCATGCCATGAGTGCGGCAAGGCGGGCGTCCTTAAGGTGGCGATAGATATCACGACCCCGCAGCTCAACATTGGTGCCAACCAAGCGGATGCAGGGCTCGCCCTGCTCGTCGACGCCCGTGGCATCGACGGCAAACACGCGTCGCACGCCGCGGGGCTCAATGTCTAGCTCCAGGCGCTCAACGACAAGCTCAATACGTCGTGACAGCTCGGGTTCAATTTGCTGGCCGCCGTAGCCCAGATACCGCAGCATCTCGGCACGGTCGACGCGGGGATGGTGGGCAGCATCGACACGGTAAAGCGCCGGCGACGCAAGGTCGGCCGGCACTTCGACAGCGGTTGTATCGATGTGCGGTTTTTCCATTACCCCAGGCGCTCCATAATGGTCGCGGCGATTGCAGGACGGTTCATAGTGTACAGGTGCAGACCGTCGGCGCCGTGCTCCTTGAGGTCGCAAAGCTGGCGGGCGGCATAATCCACACCGGCAGCCTGCAGACTCTCGGGGTCGTTCTCGTACTTGGCGAGGATCTTGATGACGGGGGAGGGCAGCGATGCGCCGCACATAAAGACCATGCGGCTGATCTGCGACTTGCCCATAAACGGCATGATGCCCGCAGTGATGGGCACGGTGATGCCGGCTTTGTCGGCAAGCTCGCGGAAGCGATAGAAGCACTCGTTATCAAAGAAGAGCTGTGTCACAAAGAAGCTCGCGCCGGCGTCCTGCTTTTGCTTGAGGTATTCGACCGAGAGGTTCAGATCCTCGCAGGCAATGTGGCCCTCGGGATAGGCTGCGGCGCCCACGCAAAAGCCGGCGTCGACGAGCTCGGGGATGAGGTCGCGGGCGTAGGCGTAGTCGGAGGCGGGCTTGTCGTCCTCGGTCGCGCCAGCGGGCAGGTCGCCGCGCAGGGCCAGGATGTTTTCAACGCCGGCGGTGCGATACTCGTCGATCTTGGCGGCGATATCGGCATGTGTGCGGCCAACGCAGGTGAGGTGCGCTACCGAGGGCGTATCGAATTCGCTCGAAATCATATGCGCGATGGGGGCGGTGGTGGCACCGTTACCCGAGCCGCCAGCGGAACAAGTGACCGAGACAAAGCTCGGCGAAAGCTTGCACAGGTTGCCTGCCACCTCGCGAGCCGTGTCGAGGGTAAGCTCGCCCTTGGGCGGGAACATCTCAAACGAAACGGGCGTGGTGCCCTGGGATGCTGCCTGCTTAAAAACCTCGTCGACGCGCATATCGTGCTCCTTTAGATATTTAGTGCGATGTGTTGTAAGGATTCTACAGCACCACTGTGCCGCGGTGGAGTTTTACTCGCGATTTAGGGATACCAATCAAAGATGCTTTGCTATCGGCATTTCCTATAACAGGGCGGTCAACCTAGGATGGGGCTATAAAGACTGGTATCTGATGCGAAATACCAGTTAATAGAGCCCCATCCCAAATTGACTACCCTTAAACTATGGGGAGAGGTCTGCAATTTATACAGTTGATTGGCTGTTGAGGGTGGCAACGCCGCCGCGATGCGTTAACCTCATTGATTGGTTTCGCGACAGCAACATAACGGTAATGTTGCGGAAACACGACGAGCCTAATCTATGACTCGTTCGTTAGTAATCAACACCGCATCTCACGCGGTGCCGATACGAAGGGAGTTCCGTATGGCCGATCTTACTGACCGCTTCGGGACCATGGTGTTCTCTGAGGAAGTCATGAAGGACTACCTCCCCAAGGACATTTGGAAGCGCCTTGCTGCAACCCTCGAGGACGGTGAGCCGCTCGACCTGGATGTGGCCAACGCCGTTGCCCACGCCATGAAGGTCTGGGCCATCTCCAAGGGCGCGACGCACTACGCGCACTGGTTCCAGCCGCTTTCGGGCATTACTTCCGAGAAGCACGACAGCTTCCTCGAGCCCAACCACGACGGCACCGCCATTACCAAGTTTACGGGCAAGAATCTCATCCAGGGCGAGCCCGATGCCTCCAGCTTCCCCAACGGCGGTCTGCGCGCCACCTTCGAGGCCCGTGGCTACACCGCTTGGGATCCCACCAGCCCCGCTTTTATCAAGGACGATGTCCTGTGCATCCCCACGGCTTTCTGCTCCTACACGGGCGAGGCCCTGGACAAGAAAACCCCGCTGCTGCGCTCCATGACCGCGCTCTCGCGTGAGTCCAAGCGCGTTTTGGCGCTGTTTGGTAAGACCCCCAAAAAGGTCGTTCCTTCCGTGGGCGACGAGCAGGAGTACTTCCTGATCAAGAAGGACGCTTACCGCAAGCGCAAGGACCTGGTCATCACCGGCCGCACCCTCTTTGGTGCTGCTCCCTGCAAGGGCCAGGAGCTCGAGGAGCACTACTTTGGCGCTATCCGCCCCACCGTCTCGGCCTATATGAAGGATCTGGACGATGAACTGTGGGCGCTTGGCATTCCTGCCAAGACCAAGCACAACGAGGTCGCTCCTTGCCAGCATGAGCTCGCACCGGTCTATGGCGAGGTCAACGAGGCCATCGACCAGAATCTGGTCATGATGGAGAAGATGAAGCTCATTGCCTCCCGCCACGACTTGGTCTGCCTGCTGCACGAGAAGCCCTTCGAGGGCATCAACGGTTCGGGCAAGCACAACAACTGGTCGCTTGGCACCGAGTCCGAGAATCTGCTCGATCCGGGCGACACCCCGCTCGACAACCTGCAGTTCATCGTCTTCCTCACCGCGGTGATCGAGGCCGTCGATAACTATCAGGAGCTCCTGCGTGCCTCCGTTGCCTCGGCCGGCAACGATCATCGTCTGGGCGCCAATGAGGCTCCTCCGGCGATTATGTCCATCTTCCTGGGCGACCAGCTTACCGAGGTCGTCGAGAAGATCATCGATGGCAAGGCTTCCGTCCATGCCACGCGCGGCGTGCTCGACCTGGGCGCCGATACCCTGCCCAAGCTGATGCAGGACAACACCGACCGCAACCGCACCTCCCCGTTTGCCTTCACCGGCAACAAGTTCGAGTTCCGTGCCTGCGGCTCCGAGCAGAACGTCTCCGACTCCAACCTGGTGCTCGATGCCGCCGTGGCCAAGTCGCTCAAGTCCTTCGCCGATGCCCTTGAGGGTACGCCCGAGGATGATTTCCAGGACGCCGCGCTCGAGTACTGCAAGAAGGTCCTGACCGACCACCAGCGCATCCTCTTCTCCGGTGACGGCTACTCCGATGAGTGGCCCATTGAGGCCGAGAAGCGCGGCCTTGCCAACAACAAGACCACGGCCGACGCCCTGCCCGCCTTTGTTTCCGACAAGGCTATCGCGCTCTTTGAGGAGACGGGCGTCCTGACCAAGGCCGAGGCCCAGTGCCGTTACGACTGCAAGCTCGAGAAGTACAACAAGCTCATGAACATCGAGGCTACCACGATGGTTCGCGAGGCGCGTCGTACCTATCGCCCGGTCATTACCGCCTACGCCACCAAGGTCGCTAAGGGCCTTGAGACTATTCGTGCCGCCGGTGCTGAGGCCGCCATGCAGTGCGAGCAGAACACGCTCAACAAGCTCTGCAACGGCATCACCGCCATCAACGACTCCATCAAGGCGCTCGACGCCGTGCATCAGAAGGCCGAGGCTCTCGATGGCCAGGAACAGGCCAATGTGTATGCACACGAGGTCGTTCCCGCTATGGATACGCTGCGCGCCGCCGTGGATGCCATGGAGGAGATCGTGGCCG
Source organism: uncultured Collinsella sp. (assembly GCA_934617135.1). GTDB lineage: Bacteria > Actinomycetota > Coriobacteriia > Coriobacteriales > Coriobacteriaceae > Collinsella. Next base: position 10,658 of record CAKTUC010000044.1, read on the forward strand.
CCGACTACTGGCCGGTCCCGACCTACGACGACATCCTGTTCTACGTGTAGA
>CAKTUC010000045.1 GCA_934617135.1 uncultured Collinsella sp.
CATCCCCGTTATCGCCGGCTCCGGCTCCAACTCCACGCAGACCATGCTCACCAAGTCCCTCACCTACCAGGGCTTGGGCGCCGACGGCCTGCTGCTCATTACCCCCTACTACAACAAGTCCAACGAAGAGGGCATCTACCAGCACTTTAAGACCGTTGCCGATGCCGTAGATATCCCCTGCATCCTGTACAACATCCCCGGCCGCTGCGGCTGCAGCATCAGCGAGCGCAACGTAGAGCGCTTGGCCGCGCACCCCAACATCATGGGTATTAAGGAAGCCTCGGGCAACGTCGCCTACGCGGCCAAGATCGCCCACCTGCTGTCCGACGACTTCCACATGTACTCGGGCGAGGACGCCCTCACCGTGCCGCTCATGAGCCTGGGCGCCTCGGGCACCATCAGCGTGTGGGCCGATGTTCAGCCGCAACTCGTGCACGACATGTGCCGCGCCTACCTGGACGGCGACGTGGAGCGCGCCCGCGACATCCAGATTGCCGGCCAGCCGCTCATCAACGCCCTCTTTGGCGAGGTCAACCCCATCCCCGTTAAGGAAGCACTCGCCCAGATGGGCATGATCGAGGCAAACTACCGCATGCCGCTGTGTCCCATGGCAGACGACACGCGCGCCGCACTTACCGACGCTCTGAAGGGAGCTGGTCTGCTTGATTAAGACCGTCATTATGGGAACGGGCCGCATGGGCTCGCTCATCCGCACTACCGCCGAGAGCATCGTTGATGCCGTCGGACAGCCCGTCTTTGATATCGTCGCTCAGATCGGCTTTGATCTGACCGAGCTCGAGAACGCACCAGCTGCCGATGTGGTCATCGACTTCTCGAACGTCGTGACCTTTGACGCCGTCGTCGCCTATGTCGAGCGCACGGGCGCTGCACTGGTCTCGGGCACCACGGGCTATTCGCCTGAGCAGATGGACCGCCTGCGCGAGCTGGGCCAAAACGCCCGCGTCATGCACTCGGGCAATTACTCCATCGGCATCGCCGCCCTGCGTCACCTGGTGGCCCAGGCCACGCGCGAGCTGCCCGGCTTTGACTGCGAGATTGTCGAGACGCACCATAACCAAAAGGTCGACGCCCCCAGCGGCACCGCCAAGCTGCTGCTTGACGCCGTGGTCGAGGCCGAGCCCGAGGCCGGCTACCACCCCGTCTACGGTCGCGAGGGCATGTGCGGCGCGCGCGACCCCAAGGAGATCGGCATGCACTCGCTGCGCGGCGGCACCGTCGCCGGCGTACACGAGGTTGGTTTCTTTGGCCAGGACGAAGAGGTCACACTCACGCACCGCGCCACGAGCCGACAGATCTTCGTCAACGGCGCCCTGGCGGCCGCCCAGAAGCTCGTCGTCCGCGACCCCGGCTTCTACACCTTCGACCAGGTCATGTTTGCCTAACCAATCATTAACCAAGCCCACGTAAAGGAGAAACAAGATATGAGCAACGCAGCCGAGATGGATGCACAGGAGATTATCAACTACATCGCCACCGCGCCCAAGAAGACGCCCGTCAAACTGTATGTGCGCGAGAAGCCCGGTATGAAGGTTGCCTGGGGCGATGCGCACGTCTACGGCGGCCGTCGCGGCAAGACCGTCTTTGGCGACTGGGATGAGCTCAAGGCCATCCTCGACGCCAATGCCGATTCCATCGACTACTACGACGTCGAGAACGACTGCCGCAACTCCGCCGTTCCCATGCTCGACCTTAAGGGCATCAGCGCCCGCATCGAGCCGGGCGCGATCATCCGCGACCGCGTCGAGATTGGCGACCGCGCCGTCATCATGATGGGCGCCATCATCAACATCGGCTCCGTTATCGGCGAGGGTTCCATGATCGATATGGGCGCCGTGCTGGGCGGCCGCGCCACTGTGGGCAAGAACTGCCACATCGGCGCCGGCACCGTACTGGCGGGCGTCGTTGAACCCGCGAGCGCCACGCCCGTCATCATCGAGGACGATGTCATGATTGGCGCCAACGCCGTGGTCCTGGAGGGCGTGCGCGTGGGCAAGGGCGCCGTTGTGGCTGCCGGCGCCGTATGCGTCGAGGACGTCCCCGCCGGCGCCGTCGTGGCCGGCGTTCCCGCCCGCGTCATCAAGATGCGCGACGCCCAGACCGACAGCAAGACCGGCCTGGAAGAAGGCCTGCGCCAGCTCTAATAGTTACGGCGTTTTACCAAACGCCGTAACGCTCGACGCTGCAAACGCCCCAGAGCGGCAATCTGACGTTCAATCGTCGGGCATGACCAGAAGGTCAATGCCCTCCTCTTTCACGTCACCTTGCTCGCTCTGGGGCGTTTTCGCTGGCTTACGCTCAACCTGTAGAGTAATTCAACTCCAAACAAGAAGGCCGAGGTCCCTGCTGGGACTTCGGCCTTCTTGTTTTTCTGCAGCGTCTAAGCGCGGCTTATCGGTTCTCGATGCTTCCGATGTTCTTGAGCTCGATGGAGATGAGGCCGTTGGGCTCGTTGACGAACTCGATGTACTCGGAGTTCGAGCCCATCTCGGCCGGGAAGCTGATTTCGATGCCCGTGTCGGTACGAATCTTATGATTGCGCACGGCCGCGCGCTCGACCTGTTTGCGCTCCACGGGCACGCGTTCGGGCACCTTCTCCTCGGTCAGCGCCGCACGCACGCTCTCTTTGATGACCGGCTCGTCCTCAAAGACCTCGTCGACGATATCCCAAGGCGGCAGTTCCTCGTCGTCTTCGACCTTCTCGGCAACAGCGGCCTTGACCTTGGCGAGCGCCACGGCCGTGTTGGCGCCGTGCTCCTCGGCAACCTCCTCGACCACACGCGTCACGGTGTCGATAATCTCCTTGCCCGACACGCCCGTATCGCACTGCAGCAGCCCGTCAGGAATAAGCATGCGGTCCTCGCCGGCGATCTTGCGCTTCTTGTCCACGTAGCCGATCTCCATGGTGCTCGCGCGCACGATGGCGTAGCTCGGCACCTTTTGCGAGGGATTTGGCAGGATGGCGTAATGACGCGCGATATCGTTGCGCACCTCGCCCTCCTCGCGGCCCACCTCGTGCATAAAGGCCTGCTTGGAGCCAAGCAGCATCACGGCAAACCAGCGGGCGTCCTCGTCATCGTCAAAGTCCGCCACAAGCACGTCGGTGGACTCGGCCTTTTCGGCCTTGGTAAGCTCCGAAGAGATGAACTCCGCAATCTGCTGCGACAGGTCTACGAACTCGCGCTCGCCAAAGAAATAGCCCTTGAGCTCGCCGCCGAATGCGGAGTTCTCCGCAAACGTGGCACGCTTGTTATCGGCCGAAGTGCGGGCGCGGCGCAGGTGCGTGGTCACGAAGTTGCGCACGGTACGGCTCTCGATATCGAGCTCGCGCTGGCTCATGACGTTGACAGCCGAGTCAAAGTCCAGGATATGCAGGATTGCGTGATTGATTTTCATATACGGCATTCCGTTCTAGATCGATTTCAGCACGAATCAGTATAGCGGTCGAGTCCGCCCCGCACGCATCGAAGATTGGTGCAAAGCAACCTGACCCCAATGAACTAACTGCTAGTGCAGGAGCTCGGACTGCCACGCCTCAAGCTGCTCTGCCAGGTTCTTACCGGCAGCAGGAACATTGAGCTCGGGGCGCTTGGGCAGCAGCGCGCACTTAAGGATCGCCGCGATGGTCTGCGAGATAAAGCGGCGCGTATCCTTGTCGAAGCCCTGAGCAGCCTGAAGCATCACTGGCAGGCTCTCGCGCAGATTCCCTGCGATATCCGCGAACCGTTCGGCGCCCGTGGCTTCAAACACGGAGAACAGCGCATCTACGAAGCGCTCGCGTTCGGCAGGCTCCACCGCAAGCAACATCTCACGAATAGAGCTATCGACGTATCGCGCGCCGGCAGACAGACGCTCGCAATACACAAAGTCGCAGCCGTCAATGACCCAGCTGAAGGGATTATGTTGCAGCAGACTGAACTCCGTGCTCTCGACGATGGCATAGTCCTCCTGCGTCTCGAACATCATGCCGAAAATCGACGACTGAGGCAGGGTTTTATCGATGCGACCGGACAGACCCGCAAAGGCATCGCCACCCAAGAACTCCTCGACAAAGCCGGGGCCATCATGCGAGAAGGCCCGCTCAATCCGGTTGTGAACAGCGCCGGAACACATCGCAGCGCCATACACCGCCAAGTTTCCGCCCTTGGAATGGCCTCCGCACAAGAGCGGTCCATCAATCGCGGCTGCCGCCTCGTCCACATAACGCGCCGCAGATTCCTGGGAGGGCACGGGGCACCGGAACGCCATGTTAAAGTCCTCTTTCCAGCCCACGATCGTGCTGTCGGTCCCACGGAAGGAAAGGTAGCTAAATCCTGCCGGAAAGCGGAACGTCATGGCTGCGAACTGCTCCGTCGCCGTCACGTCGTTCACGGCGCGATAGCCGCACACGCGCACGCCGCGGTAGCGAGGACTTGCCGCAACAGCCTCCAGCAAGGCGCGGCTCCCCTCCGGATCCCACAGGTCGCCAATCATGTCCCGGTAGCACTCAGCACGCAGCAGTTCACGCACATCTAGCCCCTGCCAGCCGGCAAGCTCCGGCATATCACCTGGCAAGCGCAAATACGACAGCCATGCAAACACCAGGCTGTCCACCGCACAGAACGCCCGCTTCTCAAACGAATCAAACGCCGCCTGGGCATAGGTCAAAAAGTTAGGCGAATCCGACATGGCCCTCCCATCAACAATGGTGCATTGGAGTCAGGTTTGTTTGCGCCAATCGCGCCCTTTTTGGTGCAAACAAACCTGACCCCAATGCACCAAAAAAGGCGCCCGGGCCGTGGGGCCTGGACGCCTTCATTGTAGCTTGCTGGCAAACGAGCTGGATTTAGCAGGAGAAATCGACGCTGTCGATAATGTCCTTGAGGGCCTTGGCAGAAGCGGTGAGCTCGCCCTGCTCGGACTCGTTCAGCGGCACGGGGACGCGGCAGACAACGCCGTCGCGACCGACGACGGTCGGCATGGAGATGGCCAGATCGGACAGGCCGTACTCGCCCACCATGAGCGAGGAAACGGGCAGAACGGTCTGCTCGTCACGCATGACAGCAGTGCAGATACGCTTAACGGCCATGGCAACGCCGTAGTAGGTGGCGTGCTTCTTCTCGATGATGGTGTAGGCGGAGTTCTTGACGTCCTCGGCGATACGCTTCTCGGCAGCCTCGTGCTCCAGATGGCCGTGAAGTTCGCAGAAGGTGCTCAGCGGCACGCCGGCAACCTGGGCGCTGGACCAAGCGACGAACTCGGAGTCGCCGTGCTCGCCCATGACGTAGGCCTGGACATCGCGCGGATCGACCTCGACGTGGGCGCCGAGCATCTGCTGCAGACGACCGGTGTCGAGCACGGTGCCGGAACCGATGACGTGGCCCTCGGGCAGGCCGGACATCTTGATGGCGGCATAGGTCAGAACGTCAACCGGGTTGGAGACGATCAACAGGATGCCGTCAAAGCCGGACTTCTTAATCTCAGGGATGATGGACTTAAAGATGTTGACGTTCTTGTTGACCAGGTCTAGGCGGGTCTCGCCGGGCTTCTGGGCAGCGCCAGCGGTGACGACGATCATAGCGGCGTCGGCGACATCGGAATAATCGCCGGCGTAGATCTTCATCGGCTCGGCAAACGTCATGCCGTGCGCGATATCCAGAGCCTCACCCTCGGCGCGGTTCTTGTCCACGTCGATGAGGACCATCTCGGAGAACAGACCGCTCTGCATCAGTGCGAACGCCGAGGACGAACCGACGAAACCGCAGCCGACAATAGCGACCTTCTTCTCGTTAACCATTACAAACTCCCATCTCTCTCCACAAACAAACCGCCCAGGGCGACCCGAGCGGCTTGCCGTAATCCCAATACATCCAATCGGGACTTTGATTATGCTCCTATTGCAGTCAAATATCGACCGTTTACCGAAATTGTTTGCAGAATTCGTATAATAACTGCACGAAATCGGTTTCGAGCTATTGACTCACAAAAACGAATCCCTAATACAGGCCCGCCTCGCGAATAGCCTCAACAGCCAAAGCAATCTGATCGGGCGGCAGCACCAGCGCCATACGCACGTGCCCCTCGCCCGAAGGACCAAAGCTCGCACCCGGCGTCACAACGACACCGGCCTTCTCCATGAGCTCCTCGCAAAACGCCATCGAGTCGGTGCGGCCACCGGGAAGCTTGGCCCACACGAACATGGAGCCATGCGCGTTGGGGCGCTCCCAGCCCAAGCCCTCAAGACCGTCGCACAGGGCATCGCGGCGCTCCTGATACTTCAGGCGCTGCGCCTCGACCTCATCGCGCGGACCGTTGAGGCAGGCGATAGCGGCCTTCTGGATCGGGAAGAACATGCCAAAGTCGATCTGGCTGCGCAGCTTGGCGAAGGCCGAGACCACGTCCTCGCGACCGACCAAAAAGCCGATGCGGGCGCCGGTAACGTTGAACGACTTGGAGAGCGAGAAAAACTCCACGCCCACCTCGAGCGCGCCAGGATACTGCAGGAAGCTGCCACCCGGCTCGCCATCGAACACGATGTCCGAGTAGGCGTTGTCGTGGACGATCAACAGGTCGTGCTCGCGGGCGAAGGCGATGATCTCCTCGTAAACCTCGGGCGTGCCCACCGAGCCCACCGGGTTGGCGGGCAGCGACACGATCATGTACTTGGCGCGGTCGGCGACCTCAGGATCAATGCCCGCCACATAGGGCAGGTAGTTGTGCTCGGCGACCAGCGGGTAGTACTCGAGCTTGGCGTCGGCGATCTTGGCACCCGCCTCAAAGACCGGGTAGCACGGATCGGGCACCAGAATCGTATCACCCGGGTCGAGCAGCGCCAGACCCAAGTGGCCCACGCCCTCCTGCGTGCCGTTGCACGACTGCACCATGGACGGCGTAATGCCCGAAACGCCAAAGCGGCGCTCGTAGTAATCGCACACGGCCTGCTTGAGCTCGGGCAGATCGCGCAGGGCATACTTCCACATCTCCGGGTCCTGCGCGGCCTGGGTCAGCGCCTCGACCACGTGGTCGTACGGCTTAAAGTCGGGCGTGCCCACACTCATGTTGTAAATGGTCTTGCCCTGGGCTTTAAGCGCAAGAAGCTTGTTGTTGAGCGAAGCGAAAACCTCCGCGCCAAAGCGGTCGAGACGCTGCGATGCCTGCATGGTGCCACCTTTCGATACAAAAAACGCGGCGCTCCGACAAGAGCGCCGCGCGATACGGGCCATCAGATTGCAAAAGTGTAACGCTTGCATCCCCCGTTTTGGTTCAATTTAGCCAACCTTAGCCAATCGGAGCGCGGTGCTAGTCGACTGGACGCAGCGCGTCGATCTGCGCGAGCCACAGACGCGAGCTGGCGTCGCTCGGCATGCGCCAATCGCCGCGCGGGCTGAGCGTGACCGAACCCACCTTGGGACCGTCGGGCAGGCAGCTGCGCTTAAACTGCTGGGCAAAAAAGCGACGATAGAACGTGCGCAGCCACGTGTGGATGGTGGCCTCGTCGTAGACGCCCTCAAAGCTCTTGAGCGCCATGTGGTAGATCTTGCCCGGCTCAAAGCCAAAGCGCAGCAGGTAATAGAGGAAATAGTCGTGCAGCTCGTACGGACCCACCAGATCCTCGGTTTTCTGAGCGATCTCGCCATCGCCCGTCGGCGGCAAAAGCTCGGGCGACACCGGCGTGTCGAGGATGTCGAGCAGTGTGGCGGCGATGCGACCGCCAAAGACATCGGCCGCATAGCGCACCAGATGGCGTACGAGCGTCTTGGGCACGCTCGCGTTGACGGCATACATGCTCATATGGTCACCGTTGTAGGTGGCCCAGCCGAGCGCCAGCTCGCTGAGGTCGCCCGTGCCGATGACAAAGCCGCCGGCTTGGTTGGCCAAATCCATCAGAATCTGCGTGCGCTCGCGCGCCTGGCTGTTCTCGTAGGTCACGTCTTGGACGGCCGGATCATGCTCGATATCCTTAAAGTGTTGCTCCACGGCCGCGTGGATCGAAACCTCGCGGAAGCTCACGCCCAGGTCGCGAGCGAGCGATTCGGCATTGGACTTGGTGCGATGCGTCGTGCCAAAGCCAGGCATGGAGACGGCCGTGATACCGGTACGTGGCAGGCCCAGGGCATCGAACGCACGAACAGTCACGAGCAGCGCCAGCGTGGAATCGAGGCCGCCCGAAAGACCGATGACGGCCGCCTTGGTTCCCGTATGCGCAAGGCGCGTCTTGAGGCCGGCGGTCTGCAGGTCGAGGATGGTCTCGCAGCGTTCTGCCAAGTCGCCGTGGTCTGCCGGGACAAAGGGCGCGCGCGGGAAGACGCGGTCGATGTCGCAGGCATCGCGCAGGGCGGGTTCTTCTGCGAGCGTGCCCTCAAACGAAAACTCAACGGTCGTGGCCTCCGGCGCTTCATCCGGGCGCGTCCAGGTCGTCGAGCGGCGGCGCTCGGCCACCAAGCGGTCAAGGTCAACGTCGGCCACTGCCATATCGCAGGTGAGGAGCCTGGTCGCAGCCAGCTTCGAGCCGTTTTCGTAGACGAGGTTCTCCCCCGCAAAGACCATATCGGTCGTGGACTCGCCCTCGCTCGCGTCCGCGTAGGCATAGGCGCAGTAGAGGCGCGCACTCTGGTTGGAAATAAGGCTACGGCGGTAGTCTGCCTTGCCGATAATCTCGTCGGAAGCAGAAGGATTGAGGATCACCGTTGCGCCGGCAAGCGCCATCTCGGTCGAAGGGGGCGCTGGCACCCACAGGTCCTCGCAAACCTCAACGCCAAGCACCATGTCCTCGGCACCCTCGTCACAGCAACGATAGATAAGCCCCGAACCAAGCGGCACCGGACCCTGGCCGGCAAATTCAATCCACATGGGATCGGCGGGTGCCGGAGCAAACCAGCGGCGCTCATAGAACTCGCCATAATTGGGCAGGTGCTTCTTGGCCGTAAGGCCCAAAAGCTCGCCCGCGCAGCACACGGCAGCGCAGTTGTAGATGTTCTCAGCCACCGCAACGGGAAGACCGACCGTAAAGACAATCGGCAGCTCGCGGGTCTCATCGAGAATACGCACAAGCGCGGCCTCACAGGCATGCAGCAGCGTGCGGTTATGGAATAGGTCGGCCGCGGTGTAGCCGGTCAGGTTAAGCTCGGGCAGCACAAGCGCACGAACGCCGCGCTCGGAAGCCTCGCGAACAGCCGTCAGTGCCACCTCGGCATTGCCCTCGACATCGGCCACGCGAATTCGCGGCGAGGCCGCCGCAACACGCAAATAGCCATCAGACTGAGAAAGGTGAAGATCCATAAAAACGCTCCCGTGCGTAGCCGCCGTTCTAAACATAATTAGCGAGTCCCATTGTAGTTCAATCACCATGCTCGTCCGCATCCCACCGATTTGGTGAGCTATTGATAACTTGATGGTATCTGGCAAACGACATACGCGTTTCACATCTGCTGGGTACCCTGATGGCTGCATGAAACGAAGCAGATTTACACCGGGAGGACCCCGTATGACGACCAAGTACACCGATGCGCCGCGCACGCGCGTCATGACTCCCGCCGCACTCAACAACGGCGTTCACGAGAACCACTCCATCGGCCAGACCATGGCCATCGCGCCCAAAAAAGGCCTGTTCGATGACATTTCCATTCCCCAGATCATCGCCGGTGCCGCAGCTGCCGCCACAAGTGTTGCGCTGGCCTCCAAGATTGGCATTGCCGGCTCGGTGATTGGTGCCGCCGTGAGCTCGGTCATCACCGTCGTGTCCTCGCAGGTCTACCGCCACTTTATCTCTGCGAGCGCCGAGGCTATTAAAGGTACGCACGCCGCCGTCGACTATCCCGCCGGCGCCTACGAGCCCGTTGAGTCCAACGCCGACGAGCACCTCGGCGGAGCTGCAACCACACAGGAGATGCGCCAGATTGCGGGACGCGCGACCACGGCCCGCGTCGCCCCCAACAGTCTGCGCGCCAAGGCCGCAGCAGAACGCAGCCAGACGCAAAAGAAGGTCATCATCTTCTCGGTCGCCATTGCAATCGTTGCGGTCATCGCCTGCGCCGGCGCCATCCTTATCACCACCGCCGGCGAGGGTTTGGGCGCGCGCCCCGAACCGATCCTTTCATCGCGCACGACCGAAAGCGATGCAAATGGCAACGCGCAGTCGCAGGATCAGCAGGCAAAAACGGACGATACGCAAGACAGTTCCACCTCTGCCGATTCGTCCTCAAACACTCAAAACCAATCGCAGAACGCCGATTCCTCTACGGCCAGTAGCGGCACGCAGTCCGGCACAACTGACTCAAGTCAGACGACCGACGGCTCGCAGCCGAGCACGGGCGACCAGCCGAGCGGCAACACATCGGGGGCAGGTACGACCGACAGCGGCAACACCAGCAGCTCAAGCGGCACCGCATCCGGCACGACGCCTGATAGCTCGAGCCAGGACACTACATCGGGCAACTAGAAAGCTCCACTCCACTGATAGACGACCTGCATAGCGGGCGCGAATCGACTACGGTTCGCGCCCGTTTGCCTTAGGCGCCGTCATGGCAAACCCCGGGCGATGGTAAGATGCTCTACGTGTGTAAAGAGGAGATTTGCCATGAGCAAGACAATAGTTAAGCCCACGCTTTCGCTGGGCAACCACATCTATCTGTATCG
>CAKTUC010000046.1 GCA_934617135.1 uncultured Collinsella sp.
TCGCCATATTCCGCGCGGCGCACCTGGCGCGCACGGTGCGCAACCACGGGAATCCCAACCTCGCGCAGCTTGGCAACCGTGCCATGATGCGGCGGGTTGCCAATCTCCTCGGTCGAGGTCGCCGCAGAATCAATGACGAACTCCGCCTCGCGCCCGGCACGGCGCGCCAGCTCGGTAAACACCGACTCAGCCATCGTCGAGCGACAGATATTGCCATGGCAGATAAAAAGAACGTGCTGCATATGACGGCTCCTTTCTATGCGGTCGCGCAGGGCTTACAGACTGCTCTTGAGGCAGTTTGCTCCGATAAAACCCGCTGCGTACAAGGGGAGGTGGCGCAGCTCGCGCCCGTCATCGGTTTCGCCGCGGGCAAAATTGTTCTCGGACAAAATGTAGGCATATGGCGATCGGGCTTTGTCCATAAACGACCCGAGGGTTCTCGCGCGCACGTTGCGTGCGGACTTTACCTCGACGGGAACGATTTCCATACGGTCGGTTTGAAGTAGGAAATCGAGCTCGCCGCTCGTCTTCCAAGAAGACGGCGGCATCCAATAGTACGTTTGCAAACCATTGCTCGAAAACGCCTGCATGACCGAGTTTTCCGCCAGGGCACCTCGAAAGTCGGAAGACAGCGCAACGGAGGAATCCTCTTTGAGGTCGAGCCAGAGCCGCGGGTTGATACCGAGTTTGTAGAACATGAGGCCCGTATCGAGAAGATAGACCTTAAAGAAGCTTCCCTCTTCGTCGTCGAAGGGAACGAGGGGAGGTTCGATGCCTTCGGTCAGGTTGTTGACCGATATGATGCCGGCGCCCTCGAGCCAGTCGAGTGGCTCGATGAGCTTGGCGCGACGACCCCCGCGTTCGACCTCGGAGTACTTGAATTTCTTTGTGGACGATCTCAGCAGTTGGGACGGAATGGAACGCCAGACCTTGCGCGCCGCCACGCCACTGATCCCGTTTTCGGGGTCGGTCATATCGGCGGTGTAGGTCTCGTCGATTTCGCGCTGCTCGACGCGCGCGTCTTCGATGGATAGCGTCTTGCGATATGCGTTGACGGCGGCGGGCATGCCGCCCACGATCTGATATCGATGAAACAGGCTGAGTGCGGCTTGGTGTGCGGCGTAAGTCTCGAGCGTGCCGGCGTGGGTGCGAACGGCATCGGCCATCTGCCCCTCATCGAGCGCCCAGAGAAACTCCTCGAACGACATGGGATGCATGGTCTCTTGACGAACGCCGCTGGGAAAAGGCAACTTGCGCTTGCGCGTGGCGACGCCGAGTTGGCTTCCGGTCGCGCATATGCGCCAGCCCGAACCCGAGAAAAAGCGAAGCGAGTTGAGCGCCCGTTCGCAGAGCTGCACCTCGTCAAACAGGATGAAGGCGGTTTCCTTGCGAATGGGGGTGCGTTTATAGTCTGAAATCCGCGCCACGATGGTGTCAACATCGTCTGTGGGGCAGTCAAACAGAGGGGCGATCAGCTCAAGATCGGTCTGAAAGTCGAGTTTGATAAACGCATCGCCGGCGATTCGCCTGCCGATTTCCTCGGCGGCGTATGTTTTGCCTACGCGTCGCGCACCACGGATGAGGAGGGGGCGTGAGGCGTCCTTTGTCGCCCATGATTCGATAACGGATTCGATTGATCTGCGCATGGGGCCGCCTTTCCGATTTCGTGTACTTCAGATACATAGTTTAGTACGATTTCGTGTACTTGAAATACACGAAATCGTAGAAAAGCGTGTATCTGAAATACACGAAATTGTACTGCTGGAGCTTGCAGGCGGATAAACACTACTCGTATGGGGCGGTTTTCACCGGTTGCTCGCCACCTTGGGCTATGTTCGCCCCTACGCCCTCGCCCGTTTGCGCTCCCAGCGAGCCAGCTTAATCGTCACCAGCGTGAGTACCCAGGCCACAAGCGAGAACGCGGCGCCCACGGCGCCCACGTAGGAAATGCCAACCCCGCTTACCACGGCGCCGCCCACTGCGGTGCCAAACGAAATGCCGACATTAAACGCCATAGGCTCAACCGAACTCGCGAGCACCATCGACTTGGGATGGCGGCTGCGTGCCACGTCCATAAAGTGCGTGATACACGACACCGAGAACAGGTACATGAGCAGCGCCAAGCTAAAGACAAAGACCAGCGCGAGCGGCATGGTGCCGCCCACGGCAAACAGCCCGAGCAGCGCCGCAGCCTGCAGCACAAACGTCACAAGTAGCGCCTTCATGCCAAAGCGCGCATCGATCCATCCGCCCAGGATGTTCGAGATCAGGCAGAACACGCCGTAGGCCATAAGCGTGGTGCTCGCCTGAACGGTGCCCATACCCAGCACCTGCTCAAGATAAGGTGTCACGTAGCCGTAGAACACATAGACCGAGCCCACGCCAAACAAGAAGATGAGCATGCCGGTGATGATGCTCGGCTCGCGTAGCAGCCCCGCCTGCTCGCGGAAGGTGGCGGGCTCATCGGTCTGCCCGGCGCGAGGCATAAACGCCACGAGCGCGCTGCAGATCAAAACGGCAAAGGCCAGCGTGCCGTACATGGCAACGTGCCAGTCGAGCGTGTCGGCTACGAACTTGCCGATCGAAGTGACAAAGACCATCGCCACGGAAAACGCACCATATACCACCGAGATGGCAAGCGAAGTTTGCTGCGGGGACAGCAGCTCGGGGATGTACGTTACACCCACGGCGAGCAGTGCGCCCGAGACGGAACCCAGGATGATGCGCGAGATAAAGAGCACCTGGAAGTTGGGCGCCAACGCCATGACCAGGTTGCCGAGCACAAAGACGATGCTATAGCACACGAGCAGCTGGTAACGACGGAAGCGCCCCGTGCTGAGCGCAAGCACCGGCGTCGCGATGGCGTAGACGAGCGCGAACACGCTGATGAGCTGGCCTGCAGTGGCAAGTGATATGCCGAGCTCCGTTGCCAAGTCGCTTTCGATGCCGATGACCACGAACTCGGAGCAGCCGAGCGAGAATCCCAACAGCACGAGCAGCGCCAGGCAGAGCTTGGTGCGCGCAGGGGAGAGCGCGGCGGCGGTTGACTTACTTTTAGGCGTGGTTGCGGCGGTCAAGGTTGTCACTCCAATGTCGCATGAATAAGCGGGATTCAATCCCTGCAACTCTAACAGAATGTGTCAGGTGCCTGCCCCCTTTGTCGCAGGCTGCGCTTGCCTGTATAGTCGCAATACAGGCGAAGATGGTCTCAGGTACATCGCGGGCGACAGGAGATCCCATGGGTATGCACACGACAAAGGTTGCAGTGGGCGAGGGCAAGTTTGTGCTCGAGGCCCAGTTGACGGTGACGCCGCGAGGCATGGCGGTGTACGCCTGCTCGCCGGAGTTCGCGCACCTGGGCGCCACGGCGCAGGCCATTCCGCGCCCCGAGCCCGGCCGTACGGCGGCGGTGAGCATCCTGGCCGTTCCGTGTCATCGAGACGAGATCCCGGCGCACGATATCGCGGCGGCGCTGGCCACGCGCTTTGGCGTGCCGGTCGTTGCAAGTACGGGTTTTCATGTTGAACAGGCGAGCGGGGACGACCTGCAGCGCGTGCTCGACACCACCAAAGAGCTCATCGCCGCGCTCGAGGAGGCCGCAGCCCGTATTCTGCGTGCCGGCTGGGATGAGGGCGGCGCAGGCGCCGAGGTCGTGGCGGTCGATGCTGCGACCGGCGAGGCGCTTGGCCACGTCGACCGCATCGAGGCCCATACCGGCGAGGGCATCCTGCATCAGGCATTTCTGACGCTTTTAGTCGAGGGCCGGGGCGAAGACGCGCGTCTGCTGCTCTGTCGCCGTAGTCCGCTCAAGCGCCTGTGGGGCGGGGTGCTGGCCGATGGCTGTGCCGGCCATCCACTCCCCGGGGAAGACGTCGCGGCCGCCACGGCGCGTCGCATCAACGAAGAGCTCGGCATCATGCGCGAGCCCGGCGAGCTCAAGCACCTGGGTCACGTGGTCTACCGCGAGGATCACGGCGACGGCCGCTGCGAGTGCGAATGGTGCGAGGTGTTCGCAGCCCATGTCGAGCCGGGCGAGCTACGCATCAACCAAGAGGAGATCTCGGAGGTGCGCCGCGTGGCCCCGTCCGAGCTCGACGGCTACCTGCAGGGTCGCCCCGAGCAGCTGGCCCCCTGGCTCCGCGAGGCCCTCAGCGACCCATCCATCCGTACGGCCCTCGCTATGTAACAAAGGTACAGTCCCTTTGCCATATCCAAACCGTCACAACATTCGATGAAAATCTCGAAAACGAGGAAAAGCGTCGAATGTTGTGACGGTTTTCGTGTCCGGCGCGGGCGAGCTCCGGTGCTGTTTGGGGGTATAAGGCTGGCAAGTGTTTATTTGCGAGGCTTAAGGGGCGCCCCGTATGGATATCGATAACTTTGAATGGTGGTATAGCGAGGGCGAGGCTCCGGACGAGGAGTGGGACGAGCCTTTGCCGCATGACGAGTCGAGCGACGGGGCGGATGCCGTGGGCGCGGCGAGCGTCGATGCCGAGGTGGGCAACGATGCCGATGCCGTGGCCGAATCCGATGACGCCATTGACGACTCTGCCGAGCCTTTGACCTTCGAACAGGCATGGGCCCAGGCCGAGGCTGACGAGGCAAAGGCCGATGCCACGGCAACGCTGGGTGAGCCGGCCGACATGTCGATCTCGCCGGCAAAGACCCCACAGCCGCGCCACACCATCGATCCCGACAGCACGGCATCTTTCAGCATCCTCGACGTGCCCTCGCAGGGCGCCCAGGCGCCCGCCCCCACGCATCGCCCCAACCTGGCTCGTGAGGAAGACGCAGGTCGCCGCTCACCACTCGGCCCCATCCTCATCGCCTTTATGGCCGGCGTCATTGCCTGCTCGGCGATCGGCAATGTCTGGAGCCATGTCGAGCAGCAGCGAGAAGATGCTGCCAAGGTCGAGATGTCTGTCGAGCAATCGCTCAGCCGCACGCGTTCGGTGCACGTGTCGGTTGAGGTCAAGGACGGCGCGACGTGGGATACCGCGCGCGGTGACAGCCAGATGCTCGTCCATATCGTGGGTCGCACGCTCAAGGGCCAGGCGATTGACGAGTACCAATATGTCAACTCCGCAGGTGACGGCATCGAGCTCAAGCCCGGAGACTACGAACTCACGGTCGACGAGCCGCCCGTTGCCACCGACGGCACGTGCTTCCGCGCCTCAAAGCGCATGGTTCCCGTGAGCTTTAACTCGCAGGCGCCCGATACGGTCGACTCCACGCCGCAAGGCGGGTTCGACCTGTACGCA
The DNA here is from genome assembly GCA_934617135.1 of uncultured Collinsella sp. Taxonomy (GTDB): domain Bacteria; phylum Actinomycetota; class Coriobacteriia; order Coriobacteriales; family Coriobacteriaceae; genus Collinsella. The sequence continues at coordinate 5,262 of CAKTUC010000046.1, forward strand.
ATCGCTCAATAACTGTGCCTGCCGCTCCGCCTTGTCGCCAAGAGTGGGACAATAGCCCTCAACACTGTTGTTTACTTTTGGAGGAAGTAGCATGTCCACCGTCACTACCATCAAGCGCGGCGGCCTCACCGCGGCCATCGATTCCATGGGCGCCCAGCTCACGAGCCTTGCCCTCAACGGCAACGAGTATCTGTGGCAGGGCGACCCGGCCTTTTGGGGCAAGCACGCGCCCATTCTGTTCCCCATCGTGGGCTCGCTGCGCAACAACACGGCGACGTCTGCCGCCGGTGCCTGCGAGATGGCGCGCCACGGCATCGCGCGTATCGTCGAGCACAAGTTGGTCGAGGTCTCCGAGGACGGCTCCTCGGTAACCTACGAGATCACCGATACGCCCGAGTCGCTTAAGGCCTTCCCGTTCCACTTTAAGCTCAACATGACCTATGCCCTGACCGGCGATGCCACGCTCACCCAGACCTTTGCCGTCACCAACACCGGCGACGTGGACCTGCCGTTCTCGGTGGGTGGCCACCCTGCATTCAACGTGCCCGCCCCCGGTGCTCAGGACGAGGCATTCGAGGATTACGAGCTGGCATTTACCGAGGCGTGGACCAACGAGGCCCCCATCATCACGCCCGATGGCCTCATGACGTTCGAGGGTAGCTACAAGGCCCCCGATAACTCGGACGTGCTGCCCATCACGCACCGTAGCTTCGATAACGACGCCATCATGTTCACCGATACCCCGGGCTCCACGCTCACGCTGCGCGGCCGCAAGTCGGGCCACGGCGTCAAGATCGACTTTGAGGGCTTTAAGTACATCGGCGTGTGGTCTGCCGCCAACGACGCCCCGTTTGTGGCACTCGAGCCCTGGACCGGCCACACCACCATGGACACCGAGGACGACGTCTTCGAGCACAAGGTCAACACCATCACCCTGGCCCCGGGCGAGACGGACGTTCGTTCCTTTAGCGTTACCCTTCTGTAGGCGGTTCGCCCAGAGCGGTCATAAATCGAGCGTGGATAATCTCCCACTTTGAGCCTGTGCGCGAGCCAAAAGTGGGAGATTTTCCACTCTCATTTCGACCTAGTCAATGGACGTTTTTAAACGACTAGCCGTTGGGGACGTTCTTGTTTGACTAGTCGTTTAAGAACGTCCTCAATGACTGCTTTGCATCAATCTGTCATTTTCCAGTTCGTAAACTTGTATGTATGCATACAAATAGGTAGCGGCGCGCGGTATCCTGTTGAGTCGTTAGCATACGATTCAACAGGGAAGGCAGATTATGCATTCTCCCCAACAAGGCGGCATGCAGACCCAGCCGGTGTGCAGCCGTCGCATCTTTTTGGGTAGCGCTCTCGCTGCGAGCGCTACCGTCGTCGCCGGCGCGCTTGCCGGCTGCCAGCGTCCGTCCACGCTGGAAGTAGTTCAGCCTACGACGGGCGGCGGTCGCGACGACCTGTCCGATTCCGTGATCGGCAAGGACAAGATCCGCATCGGCATGGAGGCGGCCTACGCCCCGTACAACTGGCAGGTCTCCGAGGCCAGCGAGTTCACCATCCCCATCGATAACGTGCAGGGCGCCTATGCCGACGGCTACGACGTGCAGATCGCCAAGATCGTCTGCAAGGCTCTCGGTGGCGAGCCCGTTGCCGTCAAGCAGAGCTTCTCGGGGCTTATCGATTCGCTCAACAACGGCCAGATCGACCTCATCATCGCCGGCATGAGCGCCACGCCCGAGCGCGAGGAGTCCGTCGGCTTTTCCGAGCCGTACTTTATCGGCTACTTTGGCCTGTTCGTAAAAGAGGGCTCGCCCTACCAAAACGCAACCAAGCTCAGCGACTTTAGCGGCGCCACGGTACTCGGCCAAAAGGACACCATGCTCGATACCGTCATCGACGAGATCCCGGGCGTCGTTCACAAGAACCCGGTCGATTCGGTCCCCACGGTGTTTTCGAACCTGCTGCAGGGCACGTGCGACGCCGTGACCTACAACACCGAAAACGAGAAGGGCTATATGGCCCAAAACCCGGGTATCGTGCCGATTCAATTTGCCGAGGGCGAGGGCTTTAAGCAGGAGGTCACGGCAAACGTCGGCTGCCGCAAGGGCTCGGACAAGCTGCTTAAGCTCATCGATAAGACGCTCAAGGGCATCAGCCAGGAGGAGCGCGACCAAATGTGGGACGTGTGCCTCGACCGTCAGCCGGCATAGGGAGGCAGCATGAAAGCCATCAATCGTCTGGCCTCCTTTATCAAGGCCGACCACCGTTATGTATACCTGGGCACGAGCGTTATCGCGGCGCTCGGCTTGGCGTTTAGCCAGCGCAACCCCACGCCGCTGAGCTTTTTGGCGCCCACCGGCATCTTCCAGGACTGCCTCTGGGCAATTCTATGGGCCTGGGTCGTCGTGTCGGCGGCAGCGCTCGTCACCAAGCTTATGCACTGGAGCGACTATCGCGAAAAGTCACCGTTCGCATCCGAGCGTTTCCGTCGCGCCGCGCGCCTGGGCAGTTATGCCGTGGCCGTTATCGCGGCGATCTTCTTTGTCGACCGCTGCGTTATGTCGTTTATCAACTTGGTACAGGTGAGCATTGTCTCGGACTCCAACCCCAGCGACTTTTTGCCGAGCCTGGTCTACATGACCTATAAGAGCGGTGACTTCTTTATCCGCGGCATCGAGATCACCATCGCGCTTGCCACCTTCGGTACCGTTATCGCCTTCTTCCTGGCGCTGCTCTTTGTGTTCCTGCGCATTCAGACGTTCGACCGCGTGGATAACGACCTCACGCGCTTCTTTAAGAGCATCGGCCGCGGCTTTACGACCGTCTACTCCGCCATCGTGCGCGGCACGCCCATGATGGTCCAGGGTCTGCTCATCTATTACGCGGGCTTCACCGTCCTGCGCGGCATGGGCTTCGAGACCGCCCAGGCCAACCAGATCTGGAGCACCTTCACCGCCGGGCTCGTCACTATCTCGCTCAACTCCACTGCCTACATGATGGAGGTCCTGCGCGGCGGCATCGAGTCCATCGACCCCGGCCAGGCCGAGGCGGCGCGCTCGCTGGGTCTGTCGCAGTGGCAGGCCATGCGCAAGGTCGTGTTCCCCCAGGGCATTAAAAACGCGATCCCGGCGCTCACCAACGAGCTCATCATCAACATCAAGGACTCGTCGGTGCTTTCGGTCATCGGCGTGTTCGACCTCATGTACGCCACCACCACCGTCGCCGGCGTGTACTACCGCCAGATGGAGGTCTACTGCGTGGCGCTCGTGGTCTACCTGATCCTGACGCTCGTGGCGAGCCGCCTGCTCGAGGCCTTTGGCAAAAAGCTCGGCGCCGAGGCCCCGGCAACGCTGCCCAGCTCCAACTAGGCTCAAGACGAGGAGAATCATCATGGCAGATACCGCCACTACCGGCACCGCGGCCGCCGCACAGACCAATGGGCCGCTCATCCGCGTCGAGGGCCTGCACAAGAGCTTCGGCTCGCTCGAGGTGCTCAAGGGCATCGACCTGTCCGTTAACCCCGGCGAGGTCGTTACCATTATCGGCGCCTCGGGCTCGGGCAAGTCGACCTTCCTGCGCTGCCTCAACCTGCTCGAGACCCCGGATACGGGCCATATCTGGTTCCATGGCCAGGACCTTACCGCCGAGCGCTGCAATATCAATAAACTCCGCGAGGACATCGGCATGGTGTTCCAGGGCTTTAACCTGTTCAACAACATGGACGTGCTCGACAACTGCACGCTCGCGCCCGTCACGCTCAAAAAGATGAGCAAGGCCGAGGCCGAGAAGGTCGCGATGGAGCATCTGACGAGTGTGGGGCTCGAAAAGTTCGCGCACGCCGCCGTGGGTCGCCTGTCCGGTGGCCAAAAGCAGCGCGTGGCCATCGCCCGCGCCCTGTGCATGAATCCGCAGATCATGCTGTTCGACGAGCCGACTTCGGCACTCGACCCCGAGATCGTGGGCGAGGTGCTCGAGGTCATGCGCAAGCTCGCGGCCGACGGCATGACCATGGTCGTCGTCACGCACGAGATGGCCTTTGCCCGAACCGTGTCCGACCGCGTGGTCTTTATGGACAAGGGCGTGGTGCTCGAGGACGCCGCGCCGGCCGAGCTCTTCGGCAACCCCAAACATCAGCGCACTCGCGAGTTCCTCTCGCGTTATCTCGAGGACAAATAACCGACGCAAACGCGTGAACGACAGGGCCGCTCCGGTGGGGCGGCCTTTGTCGTCACAATCGAAAGGATGTCATGGCCGAGGTTTGGCGCTTTTTTGCGCATGAGGACGATTTTGCCGATATAGACGAGGCCGGCGCGTGCGAGCGCTTGGGCCGCGTGCTGTCGTTTCCGACCATCTCGAGCATGGATGCCGAGGCGGTGGACTGGCAGCCCTTCGATGACCTGCGCGCCTATATGCAGCAGGCTTGGCCGCGCGTGTTCGCGGCGGGCGAGGTTGAGCTCATCGACCATTCGCTGCTCGTGACGCTTGCCGGCTCCGATCCTGCGCTCAACCCCGTCATGCTCATGGGCCACATGGACGTGGTCCCCGTGGTGCCGGGCACCGAGGCCGACTGGACGCACGCCCCCTTTAGCGGACACGTGGACGACACCTACATTTGGGGTCGTGGCGCAATCGACATGAAAGACCAGGTCGCAGGTATTCTCGAGGCGGTTGAGTATGCGCTGGCTCACGGTTGGCAGCACGAGCGCACGCTGCTGCTGGCTTTTGGCCAGGACGAAGAAACCACGCAGTACGGCGCCGGTGCCATCGGCCGCGCGCTCGAGGAGCGCGGCATTGAGCTTGAGTACCTGATCGACGAGGGCGACTACCGCATCGTTCCGGCTGCCGAGTATGCTGCGGGCGAGGACTGGCTCATGCACGCCGACCTGGCCGAGAAAGGCTATGCCGACATTGTGCTCAAGACAAAGAGCGCGGGCGGGCATTCTTCCAACCCCTACGGCGGTACGTCGCTCGAGGTGCTCAGCCGTGCCATCACCGCAATCTGCAATATCGAGTGGTCGGCGCGCGTGGCCGACTTGCTTGCCGCCCAGCTCGTCGAGTTGGGGCTCTACACGGCCGATGAAATTGCCGCCAACGGGGATGCCATTGTCCGTGATTGCCTCGCCAGCAAAAAGCTCTATCCGCTGGTGACGACCACCTGCGCGCCCACGCAGATCGAGGGTGGCAGCACCGGCGCCAACGTAATGCCGCAGGATATGTGGGCCAACATCAACTTCCGCATGCTCGAGGGCACGAGCGTGGCCGACGTTGTGGCGCGCTG
>CAKTUC010000047.1 GCA_934617135.1 uncultured Collinsella sp.
AACTGGACGAGCGAGCTGGCGCCAATCTCGTTGGCCACCTGGCCAAAGACGACGTTGGACGACACGGCAAAGGCCTGTTGCAGGCTGATGGTGCCGTAGCTCTCGTTGGCGCAGTTGGTGACCGGCGCGTTGCCAATATCCATGGAGCCGGGCGCCTGGTAGGTGCTGGTAAGGCTGGCGGTGCCGGTTTCGAGCGCCGCGGAGAGTGTGACAACCTTAAACGTGGAGCCCGGGGTGTACAGCGCGTCCATGGCGCGATCGTACATGGAGCCGTCCTCGCCGCCGCCTGCCTGCAGGAGGGCGTCGATATTGGTGTTGTCGTAGGTGGGCGAGCTGGCGCACGCAAGGACCGCACCGGTGCGCGGATCCATGACCACCACGGCGCCCTTAAAGCCCTTGAGCGCCTGCTCGGCAGCCGTCTGGATGCGCGAATCGATGGTGAGCTTGGCGGTATTGCCCGGCTGGGTCTGCCCCGCGAGCGACGCGATGGCGTTGTTCCAGCTGGAGTAATCCTTGGAGCCGGTGAGCGTGTCGTTCATGACGCTCTCGATGCCGGCGGTACCGTACTGCTGGCTCACGTAGCCCACCACGTGTGCGGCCATATTGCCGTTGGGGTAGGAGCGGGCGTAGGTGCCGTCCTCCTGCTGCAGCGACTCGGCCAGCGTCACGCCGTCGGACGTGATGATGGAGCCGCGCTGGATGTACTTAGAGCGGGCGATGGTGTGGTTGTTGGTCGGCATGTCCTGGTAGTCCTTGGCCTTGATGACCTGGACATAGGTGAGGTTGCCGATAAGGATGGCGAACAGCGCCGTAAAGGCGAACACGGCGCGGGTCAGGCGGTTGGCGAGTGCCACGCGGCCCAGCACGCCGGACTCGGGCGTGTCGAGCAGACGACGGCGCATGCGCGAGCCGGCGGAGTGGCTACCGCGGCCGTAGGAAGATGCGTTGGCAAAACGCGTGCCCGTCGGGGCAGCGGCGGATGCGACCTGGTCATCGGTGATGGCGGCCATAGTGCCGGTACCGGTGAGCTCGGCTTCGCGTCCGGTCGCCTCGTCGCCGGCGCGCAGCAGCAGCGCGACGATGATAAAGCTCGCCAGCAGCGAGGAGCCGCCCTGGCTCATAAAGGGCAGGGTGACGCCGGTCAGCGGGATCAGACGGGTCACGCCGCCAACAATCAAGAAAGCCTGGAAGCTGATGGCCGCCGTAAGGCCGGTCGCGCTAAAGGCGGCAAGGTCGGACTTGGCGCGGGCGGCCGTGGTGAGACCGCGCACGGCAAAAAGCATAAACAGGATGAGCACGGCGCCGCCGCCCAAAAGGCCCATTTCCTCGCCGATGGCCGAGAAGATAAAGTCGGACTCGACGACGGGGATGTTGTTTGCCATACCGTTGCCAATGCCGACGCCAACCAGGCCGCCGTCGGCCAGCGAATAGAGCGACTGCACGATCTGGTAGCCCTGGCCCTGGGCGTCCTTAAACGGGTCGGCCCAGATCTGGAAACGCACCTGCACGTGCGACAGGAACTTGTAGGCGCCCACGGCTCCAACGGCCAGCAGCGCAAGGCCGATGATGACGTACGAAAAGCGTCCCGTGGCAACATAGAGCATCAGCAAAAAGATGGTGTAGAACAGGACGGCCGAGCCCAGGTCGCGTTCGAAGACGACGACGAGCAGGCACACGCCCCACACGGCAAACAGCGGCAGCAGCAGGCGGAAGCGCGGAATCTTGAGGCCCAGGATCTTGCGGTTGGAGATGGAGAGCAGCTCGCGGTTCTCGGCCAGATAGCCTGCCAGGAACAGGACGATGAAGACCTTGGCGAACTCGCCGGGCTGGATGGTGAAGCCCGCGATGCGAATCCACAGCTTGGAGCCCGAGATCGTGGTGCCGATAAAGATCGGCAGCATCAGCAGGATGATGCCGATAATGCCAAAGGTGTACTTGTAGCGCATGACCACGTCGAGGTTCTTGACCAGTGCGAGCGTTCCCACCATGAGCGCCACCGAGACAAACAAGATGATGAGCTGCGAGATGGCAAGGTCGGGGGCCAAGCGCGTCACGAATGTGATGCCGATGCCCGAGAGCACAAAGACGATGGGCAGGATGGCGGGGTCGGCGCCGGGCGCCAGGATACGTACGGCGATATGCGCCGCGGCGAAGGCGGCGAACAGGCCGATCGGCACGGCGAGCGTCTCAAAGGAAATCGTGGCGCCCGCGGTGAGCACGTACATCGCATAGAGCAGGATGACGGGGAACGCCGAGGCGATGAGCAAGAGCAGTTCGGTGTTGCGGCGACTCATAAGCGGCACTCCCTTTCTAATTCTTATCGGAGGCTTCGGCCTCGGCTGACTGTTCGGCGGTTTTCTCGGAATCTGACTCGGAGGTGGATTTCTGATCGGTGTTGTCGCGAATCGTTTGCGCGTCAATCACCTGACGGGTCTGCTCCTCGTCAATCTGATGGCGGTACTTGGAAATGGTGTCCTGCGCATCGTCGACATTCGTTTGCGGAATGCCTGCCTTCAGGCGGTTTTGCGTGTCTTCGGGCAGGTCGGACAGTTTGATGCTGGTTTCGCTCTCGAGCCAGTGGAGCTCGACCCCGAGCGTCTTGCCGGGCAGGCCGCGCCAGACGGCGACATTGCCGTGGTAGGTTCCCAAGTAATAGGAGCCGGTGACGCCCGTGTATGCCCAGATGCCTGCTACCAGCACGAAGACAAGGGCCAAGATGGCGGCGATGGTGACATTGCGGCGTCGGACGCGTTTTGCCTCGCGCATGACGCCGTCGTCGACCAGGTCGACGACCACCACGGTCACATTGTCGTGGCCGCCGGCGGCGAGCGCCGCGTCCACCAAGTTGTCGACGCAGATCTGTGCGGTCGAGGACTGCGTAGCGATGTTCTCGATATCGCTATCGGGAATCATGCTCGAAAGACCGTCGGAGCACAGAATCAGGCGGTCGCCTTCCTCGATGTGCAGGGTAAAGTGGTCGGCATACATGGCAGGATCCGAGCCCAGCGCGCGGGTGATGACCGAGCGGTTGGGGTGGACGCGGGCCTCGTCGGCCGTAATCTCGCCGGCATCCACGAGCTCCTCCACATAGGAGTGGTCGCGGGTCACGCGGATGAGCGTGCCCTCGTGGAGCAGGTAGGCGCGCGAGTCGCCCACGTGGGCGATAGCGAGCGTGTCGTTTTCGATGTAGGCGCAGGTGGCCGTGCATCCCATGCCGGGTTTGCCCAGGCCGTTGAGGGCGGCCTCGATCACGGCGGCGTTGGCGGCCTCGACGGCTGCGGCCAGGCGCGCGGCGTCGGCGGACTGCGGCGCCGTCTTGGCGATGGTCTCGACGGCGATGGAGGATGCCACCTCGCCGGCGGCGTGTCCTCCCATGCCGTCGCACACGCAAAAGAGCGGCGACTGCACCAGATAGGAGTCCTCATTGTGCGGGCGTACGCATCCGACGTCGGAGCGGGCGCCCCACATAAGCTGCGTGGTGGTGCCGGCGTCGTAGGTCGAGTCGGTCTCGATGCGCTCGTCGGTCAGCGGCTCAAAGCTCATGGTCGAGCCGGGATCTTTGAGCTTTGCCTCCACGGCGGCGACATCGATCTCGGCGGTGTCGCCGGGGGAGACAGTGTCGGCATCGTCTCCCGACTCGGCGTCGGAGATGTCCGGAAGGTTGAGATCTTCGGTTACGCGGTCGGCGGGATCGCCGTCCTGCTGCGGCTCGACAGCCGTCGGCTCGGGCGTCGCAAAGTGCGACGGCGCGGGCATGCTCTGGGGTTGAGCGGAGGGCTCGGGAGCTGCGGCGGGCTGCTCGACTTCGGCAGGCGTTGCGGATGCGGGCACCGCCTCGCTTGCCGGGGTGACGGGGAATACCGGTGCGGCAGGCTCGGGAGCTGCAAACACGGCCGCGCTCTCGTTAATCGCCTCGGCGACGGGCTCGGCAAAGTGAGCCGGTGCGGGCGTTGCCTCCGGTTCCGCGGGCTGCTCGGCAGCGTGCGCGCCGATGGGGGCGTCGAGCTGCTCGGTTTCGGCGTCCTCGTCATCGGCGAGTGCCGGATATTCTTGAGTTACATGCGAAAGAGGCAGGGAGAACACGGTGTCCTCGGGCTCCACGGTCGCAGGGCGCGCCGGAGCGGCATGGGCCGGCGCAGCTGCGGGGGCAGCCGGCGTCTCGGGCATGGTTGCGGACTTGTTCTCCTCGTCGATCATCGACGGTTCACCTTCATGACCACGTCGCCAATCTGGACCTCGTCGCCCTCGCGCAGCGTTGCAGGCTCCACCAGCTGACGGCCGTTAACGAGCGTGCCGTTCAGCGAGTTGAGGTCTTCGATAATGAGTGCCGGGCCCTGCAGCGAAAAGCGCGCGTGCGAGGCCGAGACAAACGGTTCGTTGATGCAGATGTCCGAGGACGGCGAGCGGCCGACGATGACGGGGCCGAGCATGTCCACATGGATGCCACGGATGCCGCGCGGACCCTTGTCCACATCGATCGTCCAGATAGCGGAGTCGCGGCGCTGGCCGCGCACGAGTCCCACACCGGTTTTCATGACGGCGAACAGGAAGATGTAGAGCAGGGCGACCAGGACGATGCGGCCTGCAAAAAGGACGATATCGATGTTCATAAGCGACTATCCCCTAAATTCAAAGGTGCTCAGGCCAAACGTCAGCAGGTCGCCGTTGCGCAGCGGGCAGCGCGTGATGCGGCGGTTGTTGACGAGCGTGCCGTTGGTGGAATTGAGGTCCTCGATCGACCAGTCCGAACCGGTAAAGGTGAGCTGGGCGTGACGGCGCGACACGTTGGGGTCGCGCAGGGCGATGTCGGAAACCGAGCGCTCGCGGCCGATGGTCACCTGCGCGGAGGTGATGCTGTGGCTCTCGCCGCTCACGACGTCGACGAGCTGGGCGAGCGGGCGCTGCGGGGCGCGGGTGCTCGCCATGTTGGAGGCAATACCGGCCGCGGCGCCAAGGCCCACAGCGGCGCCGGTCGCGGCGGCTCCGCCCATGCCGGCGAGGGCGTCACGAGAGACGGTCTGCGGCACGGGGATGGGTGCGGCGGCGGGGTCGGGGACGTTGGGCGCAAAGGGATCGGCCACGGCGAGCGGGTCGGGAGCGGCGACGCGGGGTGCCGGCTGCTGGGGCATGGCGGCGGGGTGTTGCTGCTGCGGGGCGGCGAACTGCTGCTTGCCGGCGCGGGGAGCGCTGGCGGCGCGGCTTGCGGCCGAGTTGTTCTGGCCCAGGCCATTTTGGTAGGCGCGCTCTTCCTCGTACAGGCGGCCGAGCGTGGGGGCGTCGACGTTCTCGGCAAAGACCGAGAACTTACCGGCACGCAGCTGCGGGTCGATCATAAAGCGAACGAGGGGTTCGCCGACAAACACATAGCGGCGCTTTTCGGCCTGTGCCTTCACAAACTCGCGGACTTCGCGCGAAAGCTCGGGGTAGAACGGGGCGAGCATGGGATCGTCGTCGGCGGCGATCAGGATGGTATAGAGTGCCGGCGCGGTGTTGACGCCGTTGATCACCAGAGTCTGATCCTCCATGTCGCGAGCGGCCTGCTTGGCAAGCTTCTTAAAGGAGAACGGGGCACGGGTGGCACCGAAGATGCCGGCCACGTGGTCCTCGAAGATGTTCAGGAAGTTCACGAAAGATCACTCTCCGTATAGGTTCTTTGGTATCCGAGCAAATATAGGCATATCCCAACGATTATAGAGGATAGGGTTCCCGCAACCGCCGCCTTGACGACGACCGCGGCCGCAAGGCTGGCAATTTCCATATGGTGTGCAAGACAGAGCGACGCCGCGGAGCCGATGCCGCAGCCGGCGATGGCGGCGATGGCGGCGAGGTTCGAGCCCTGCTCGGCACGCTTGGCATGGGCATTGAGCAGCAGGGATGTCAGCGCAGCTGTCGCCGCGACGAGCGCAATGGCGGCCCAGAGGAACGCATCTCCCAGCGCTGCGGCGACGTTACCGAGCCCCAACACGCCTCCGGCAGAAAGCGCGACCGTGGCCAGGCGGGCAAAGAGCGCGCCCATGCCCGTGGCGGCCGCGGCGCTTGTCGGGCCGAGCCAAAAGGCCGCGATGCCGGCGGCGACCCCGGCGGCAAGGATGACGTCGCCGGTTAGGCAGCCAAGTGCAAGCGCGCAGGTGAGTGCGGCGCTCGCGGCGGCCTCGGTGCGGCCCCAGGCGATCCACCAGCCGGACATGGCGGCAGCAAAGATCACCGCGACGGGCAGCATCGACAGAATGCCCTGTGCCTGCATGGTGGCGTTGGCCATAAGTACCAAAAAGCCCACGGCCGAGATGGCCGAGCCAATCTGCGGGGCCAGGCCGGCGGCCGCCCCAATCGCGATGGCCGCGGCGATAAGTCCGGGAAGCGCCGCGACACCAGCCGTCTGCATCAGTAGAAAGCTGAAGGTGGCACACGTTAGCGCCGAGAGGGCGCGCATGGTGTAATCGCTTGCGCGGCTCCAGCGCGTGCCCGCCCAGCCGAGCGCGGGGTCGACCTCAATGACGTCGTCCTCGTAGGGCAGCGACTCGATATCGTCTGCCGCGTGCTCGTCATCCGAAAGCTCGCCCACCATCTGCTCCAGGCTGCGACGGCCCTCGCGCACGCTGCCCAAGCCGGCGAGCAGCCGGTCGCAAAAGGCCTCTATGCTGTTGGGCCGGTCCTGCGGCATGGGGGAGAGCGCGCTCATCAGTGCAGCCTCGGCCCCCGGGGGAAAGTGCGGGATGAGCTCGCTGGGATAGGTGGCGCCGCCGATGATGCGGTCGAGCGAGTCGCCGGGCGTGGCCGCCATAAAGGGGGCGCTGCCACACAGACCCTCGTAGATCACGCAGGCGAGGGCAAAGACGTCGGCACGTTCGTCGACCGTGCCGGTCTCGATATCGAGTTGCTCGGGCGGCATGTAGCCGATGGTGCCGCCGCGCGAGCCGCCAAAGCCGCCGGCAGACGACAGCCGCGCCATGCCAAAGTCGGTGAGCTTTACATTGCCCGAGTGGTCGATGAGCACGTTGGCGGGCTTAATATCCAGGTGGAGCACGCCGTTGCTATGGGCGAAGGTGAGCGCCTGGCCCAGTGCGTCGGCAATTGCCGCGGCTTCGTCAAAGGTGAGCGAATGGCCGTCCACGCGATGCAAAAACTCGGCTAGGGACATGCCGTCGACATATTCCATGACTAGGTAGGCATAGGCGGTATCGTGCGTAAAGTCGATAACCTGCACGATATTGGGATGTTGAAGCATGGCGGCGGTGTGTGCCTCGCGCAGGACATCCATGATGTCGCTGGCGGGCATGCCGGCACCGTTGATAAGGGGGATGCGCTTAATGGCGACGCGGCGGCGCAGGTGCGTGTCGCGGCAAATCTCGATGGAGCCAAAACCGCCGGTCGCAAGCGTCTCGAGCGGCTGGTACCGCTTGAGCAGCTCGCGAGAGCTGGTGCCCTCCAAGGGAACGTCCGGTGAGAACCGGGCGGTATGTTGCGAGAAAAGCGGCATGGCCAACCCTCGTGCGTTTAAAGTTCGTTTGCGAGCGGCGGGCGCGGGGCGTGGCCCGTTCCAGCGTTCGCGGTGGCATAGATGCTGCTAGTGTAGCACGCTCGGGTGAAAGGAAGCCGCATCCCACTTTGGAGCTCCAAAACGGGATGCGGTTTCCGCTGTCAATCTAAGTTTTGCCTAAGCATGCGCCCGGGACCCGAAAGTCCGTGCTCGGCTTAGCGCTTCTTCTTGTCCTTCTTCTGCTTGCGCTGCTTGCTCTTGGTGTCCTTGGGCTTGTCGGCCTTGTCGCCCTGCTTGGCCTCGGCGGCAGCCTTCTCGGCCTTCATCTTCTTGCGTTTGGTCTCGATGCGGAGTTTTTTGTTGATGCGCGCCTTAAGGAAGGGGCCAAACTGCTCGGCATCGCCGCGGACAAAGGTGTCCTTGGGGATCGTCACGCCCTGGTCGGCGAACATGGCCACAAAGATGCGCTCGCCGTCGAGCACGTGGTCGAGCTTCTCGAACGGGAAGAACTGCGACTTGCCGCTCTTGCCCCAGACCATCAGGCCGTCTTCGTTGGCGGCGACGCGGCGGTAGCGGCCGCCCATGGACTCGTCGGCCTCGACGGCATCGATAAAGTCGCGCGCGAGCGTATGGTGCAGGTTCTTGCTCCACCAGGCCAAAAAGGCGCCGAATACGATCAGGACGACGCCGAACTTGATCCAGTTGCCGCCAGCCACCAGCATGCCGATGCCGATGAGCGCGGCAATGGCGGCGGCGACGTACAGGGAGCCGCGGCGCCTGGGCGAGGCAACCAAGCGGGCGAAGTCGGTGACGAGGTCGTTTTCGTACTGATACTCGTTGAGGTACAGAATGCCGTCATCGGCTGCGGCCTGCGTCTCGAGCGCGACCTCGACCTGGTCGGCTGCTTCGGAGGGAACGAGGTTGCTCTCTGCGTCTGCCATGCTCTTTGGACTCCTATCGCGGCGGGCTCGCCGTACGGGTTATTATGGATGCGGTATGCCGTGCGACCGTATGGCCGTCGCGGCAACAAGACTCAGTATACCCGGGGGAGCACCCATGGAATCGTTGTACCGAAAGTATCGCCCGCTCACCTTCGACTCCGTGGTGGGCCAGCAGCACATCGTCTCGACGCTCGAGCACGCCATTACCGAGGGGCGCCTGTCCCACGCGTACCTGTTTTGCGGTCCGCGCGGCACGGGCAAGACCACCATGGCGCGCATCCTTGCCAAGGCGCTGCTGTGCCGCAATGCCGAGGCGGCGCGCGCCGAGGGCGCGAGCGGCTGCATGCCCGACGGCACCTGTGAGGAATGCGAGCTCATCGCCGAGGGCAACCACCCAGACGTCTACGAGCTCGATGCCGCAAGCCGTACCGGCGTAGACAACGTGCGCGAGGAGATCATCAACTCCGTTAACTTTGCTCCGGTGCGTGGCAAGTACAAGATCTATATCATCGACGAGGTCCACATGCTCACGACGGCGGCGTTCAACGCGCTGCTTAAGACGCTCGAGGAGCCGCCGGCGCACGTGATCTTTGTGCTGTGCACCACCGATCCGCAAAAGATTCTGGAGACCATCCTCTCGCGCTGCCAGCGCTTCGATTTCCACCGTATCGGTAACGAGGATATCGAGCGTCGCCTTGCCTACGTGTGCGAGCAGGAGGGCTTCGATTACGACGACGAGGCGCTGGCTATTGTGGCACGCCATGCCAAGGGCGGCATGCGCGACGCACTCTCCACGCTGGAGCAGCTGAGCGTCTTTGGCAACGGCACCGTGCATGCGGATGATGCCCGCTCGCTTTTGGGCGAGGTTTCGGACCAGATTCTGGGCGAGTTTGCTCGCGCCATCGCCGAGCGCGATGTTGCTGAGCTGTATGGGCTTATTCGCGCGCAGGTCGAGGAAGGCAACGACCTGCTGGAGCTGACGCGCGATCTGGTGGCGCACGTGCGCGACGTGTACGTTGCCTGCGTTGCCGGCGCCCGTGCCGAGCTGTTTGAGGGCGGCTCCGAGCAGGCCGAGGCGCTTGCTGCCGAGGCTGCTGCCTTTGGCGAGCATCCTGCCGATCGTCTGGCTCGCGTGCTGACGGTGCTCGACGACGCCGCCTTGGAGATGAGGGGCGCGAGTGATGTGCGCTTGGTGCTCGAGATCGCCTGCACGCGCCTGGCACGTCCCGAGGCCGACCTGACGATTGAGGCTTTGGCCGAGCGCGTGGCGCGCTTGGAGGCCATGGTTGCCAACGCCGCCGTTCCGGCGAGCGTGGCTGCTGCTCAGGCCGCCCCGGCGGCCGTTGCGACTGCACCTGCGGCGACGCAGCAGCCGACGCTCATCTCGGGTGCCCGAGCTGCTGCTCCGGCGGCGACCGCTCCCGCTACGGCGTCCACGCACCAGGGGGGTATGCCTTGGGACCGCGGCGCTGCGGCTGCTCCAGCGCCTCAACCTGCTCCTAAGCCCGCGTCTGCGCAAGTCTCTAAGCCTGCGACGCCTGCACCTCAGCCTGCGCCCACGCCGGCTCCTCAGCCCGTTGCGGCTCCGGCTTCCACGCCTGCCGCATCGCCCGCGCCGGTGCCTGCGTCCAAGCCCAACAGCGCCGCCCAGGTTGCTGCCGCCGGCGCCGCCGAGACCCCCGCGGTCGAGGATGCCGGTGAGCTCCAGCGCAAATGGGCCGAGGTCGTCGAACGCGTCAAAGCTCGTCAGGCCTCCTACGCAGGGCTTTTGCTCAACGCCCGCGCCACGGCAGACGACGGCTCCAAGCTCACGGTTTCGTTCCCCGCGGGCTCGACTTTTGCCATCAAGATGCTCGGACGCGCCGACACGCAGTCGGTAGTCCTGCCGACAGTCAGTGCGGTCTTCGGTCGTCGTACCGTCGACTATGTCCTGGATGGGGGTGGCACGCCGGCTCCTCAACATGAGGAGCATTCTCCATCTGCACGGGCTGCGG
>CAKTUC010000048.1 GCA_934617135.1 uncultured Collinsella sp.
GGGTTGCGCCATGCAGGAGCTTGAGGATCGTATTCGCCGTGACGGCATCGTAAAGGCCGGTAACGTCCTTAAGGTTGATGCCTTCCTCAACCACCAGTGCGACGTTGAGCTGTTCGACCACATGGGCGCCGAGTGGGCTCGTCTGTTCGAGGGCGTCGAGATCAACAAGATTCTGACGATTGAGGCTTCGGGCATTGGCATGGCCTGCATCGCGGCTCAGCATTTTGGCGGCGTGCCGGTTGTTTTTGCCAAGAAGGCCCAGTCCATCAACCTCGACGGCGAGCAGTATGCCACGACTATCTACTCCTTTACCAAGCAAAAGGAGTATCCGGTTATCGTGGGTAAGCGCTTCCTGTCCGAGGGCGACAAGGTCCTGATCATCGACGACTTCCTGGCTAACGGCTGCGCGCTCGAAGGCCTTATCAAGATCTGCGAGGCTGCAGGCGCCGAGGTCTCCGGCATTGGCATCGCCGTGGAGAAGGGTTTCCAGGGCGGCGGCGACAAGCTCCGCGAGCGCGGTTTCCGCGTTGAGAGTCTGGCCCGTATCGCCGATATGGACTGCGAGAACGGTGAGATCACCTTCGCCTAATCGCGCGGCACATACGATTTGCATGCGATGTGACAAAGGGATGGTCCCTTTGTCACATTTTTTTGTTTGAGAGGAGGTGTTGGTATGGACGAGATCAAGATGGGCTGGCGCGAGTATGCGCGCTATGCCGAGATGTTGGCCGAGGAGCTGGCGCGTGACTGCGAGGTACAGGTGTTTCGCGCGACGGGTCCGGGCGGTCAGGGCGTGAATACGACGGACTCTGCTGTGCGCATGAAGCATGTGCCTACGGGGATCGTCGTGACGGCGCGCGAGAGCCGCAGTCAGTTTCAGAATCGCGCGAGCTGCCTGCGTAAGCTGAGGGCAGAGCTTGAGCGTCGCGGCCGTCCGCCGCGCCGTCGCGTAAAGACCAAGGTGCCTCAGCGATCGCGCCAGCGCAGGCTCAACGACAAGCACTTCAACGCCATCAAAAAGGCCAACCGCCGCAAGCCGGGCAGCGACGATTGATCCCCTTCTAAGTTGCGGTGAAATAGGGATTGTTCGGGGGTGCGGAGCCGTAAAACAGTCCGTATTTCACCGCAACTTAGGTGGAGCTAGCGGGTTGGGTGCCAGACCTCGAGGGCGGCGGGTAGGATGTCGACCTCGATGCGAGAGGCAACGATGGGCTCGCCGTCGGCCTGGATGGGGTACTTGGGCTCCTCGAAGGTGAGCTCGGCATGGCGGCAGCGGCGCATGCGCACCGGCGGCAACTTGGTGTGATGGCCGTCCTTGGCCGAAAGGAACATGGGCAGGGCGACTGCGCGGGGTACGGGACCGCATGCGTAGCAAACGTCGAGCACGCCATCGCAGGGGTCGGCATCGGGGCAGACACGATAGCCCGAGCCATAGGTGGGGCCCAGTTGGATGGCCATGATAATCGCCCGCACGCGCTCGGCGGGCGCGCCGTCAAAGCTGACCGTCATGGGGTAGTTGCGATAGCGCAGGCCAAACTGCTCCAGGCCCGAGAGTGTATAGAGCGGAGCACCCGTCAAGCCGGTCTTCTTGCGCAGCTCGGTGGTGCCCAGGCCGATGGCGGCGTCAATGCCGACGGAGAGCGTCTGGTCGTAATACTCGACGGCCGCCTCGCCGCTGCCGCTCGCAGGGTTCCACGAGCGAATGCGCCCGATGTCCTGACGCTGCGGCTCGCAGGTGAGCAGGGCGCCAAAATCTTTACCGGAAAAATCATCGATGCCGAGCGTCTGGGCAAAATCGTTGCCGGAGCCCACGGGCAGTACGGCAAGAGCCGGTCGGGCAGCCTCTTCCTGCGCCATCAAGCCATTGACGACCTCGTGGATCACGCCGTCGCCGCCGAGCGCGATAACGGTACGGTAGCCCTGGGCCTGTGCGGCAAGTTCTTTGGCGTGTCCCATGTGCTCGGTCAGCACCAGGTCAAACTGGGGTGAGCGCGCGGTCATGTCCAAAAAGCGCTGTAGGCGCTCGGCCACTTCGCGCGCCGCGCCCGACTGGGCGGCGGGATTGGCGATGATCAGCGTGCGACCAAAATCTGTTGCGTGCATAGGGCGACTCCCGGCGTATGGCGTGACGGTGCGGTCGCGCTCGGGTTGCGTTGCCCCCGATTGTGGCTGCACGGCGATTATTACGTCTACTCTATCAGGTCGTTGTGGCGCTCGATAGCCTCTGCCACCGTGCCGCCCTCGTCTACAATGAGCGAACGGCGCTTGGGCGAGATAATGCGCTGCGCGGGATAAACGCCGCGGTGGCCGCCGGCAAGATAGCTGATAAACGCAACGATGACAAAGAACCCGGCCGCTGTGCCGTGGAACAGGTCGATGGCCATCATGCAGGTGGTGATGGGCACGTTGAGGCCGGCGCAGAACACGCCGAGCATGCCGAGGGCCGCCAAAAAGCTGGGATCGATTCCGGCAAGGCAGCCGATCCAGCCGCCGAGTGCCGCTCCAATGCCAAACAGGGGCGTGACCTCGCCGCCCTGGAAGCCGGCGCCCAGAGTGAGCGCCGTCACGACCAACTTGATGGCTGCGTCGGCGAGGGTCGTATTGCCGGCGAAACCGGCGCCCGAGAGCCAGGTGGCAAGGCCGGCGTACTTCCAAGCATCGAGCACCGCGTAAGCTGCGAGCACCACGAGTGCGCCCACGAGGGCGCGAACAAGATAGTTGGTAATAAAGCGGCCGTAGAGGCTCTTGACGGTTCGAACCGACCAGGCGAAGAGGCGTGCGGTTAGGCCGAACACGATGGCGCTGACGACGACGATGGCGACGGTTCGGGGCGTCATATCGGGGACGCTGGCGATGACGTTCGCCTCGTACTCGGTGCCTAGGGCAAGCGACGTAAAGTAGCCGGTAAACGAGGCGACGAGGCAGTAAATGCCGGCGGTGTAGTCGATCTTGCCGATAAAGCACATCTCCATGCCAAAGAAGGCGCCGGCGAGGGGTGAGCCGAACACGGCGCCGAAGGCAGACGAGATGCCGGCGAGCATGAGGTCGTGATGGTCGTGCTTTTTAAGATGGGTGAGGTTTGAGATGTTGCTGGCGATGGTACCGCCGATCTGCACGGCAGCGCCCTCGCGTCCGGCCGAGCCGCCTGTCAGGTGCGTAAGCGTGGAGCAGACAAAGGTGAGGACGGCCATGCGGGCATGGATGAGGCGGGTTCCCAGGGCGGAATCGATGACCAGGTTGTTGCCACGTTTGGCGGCAAGGCCGTGGTTCTTATACACCCATGCGGTGGCGACACCCACGGCGGGGAGCAGGGCGTAGACCCACGCATGGTGCTCGCGATAGTCGGTCGCGATATTCAGCGAGGCCAAAAACGCCCAGGCGGCAACACCCATGGCGAGCGAAACAATCACGACGAGCGCGAGCAGCTTGGCGCTCGCGAGCAGATTGCGGGCGTTGCGGCGCGTGTCGGCGGCCAAGAGATGCTCGGAGCGGGTGAGCTGATGCCTGCCGGCCATGATGACGTCATTCAGGGAGAAGAAGCCTCCCTCATCGAGTGGCAGGGAGTTGTCTTGCTCTTCGCTTTCGCTGTCTGATGTATCGGTAAAAGCCATGGTGTCCTCTTCTTTGGTTACAACGCAAGCATTATAAAACGCGGCAAACGCAACGAGCCGGTGGGCTGGTTTCAATTCTGTTACGCTGCCTGCAACCGACAGGCGTATTCGTGGGCACAGACCATGTCGCGGTCGAGCGGCGGGGGATTATACTGAGACAAACATAAAGAATCGGCGCCTCTGTTGTGCGCCGTAGCATTAAGAGGTGCTTATGGCAGAAAAGCTCATTCCGTTGGAGGACGCGCAGTCGATTGTTCTTTCGCACGTGGCCCCGACCGATCTCATCGAGATTCCTGTGTGGCAGGCGGCCGGTCTTCCCTTGGCCGAGGACGCCGTGGCCGATATCGACATCTCGCCATTTGCCAACAGCGCCATGGACGGATATGCCGTACGCGCCGTCGACCTTGGTGCGGCCACCGGCGATACTCCGGTGACGCTTTCCGTTGTTGGCCACGAGGCAGCGGGTCATGTCTTTGAGGGCACGATCGGCGCGGGTGAGACGGTGCGTATCATGACGGGCGCGCCGGTTCCTGAGGGCGCCGACGCCGTGGTGAAGTATGAGATTGTCGAGGTCCTTGACGGCGATGGCAATGAGGGCTCACACGTCCGCTTCTCGGCACCGGCCAAGGTGGGGGAGAACGTTCGCTCTGCTGCCGAAGAAGCCCATGCCGGCGACGTCGTGATGCGTGCCGGTGAGGTTGTGGCGCCGGCTGGTGCGGGCCTGCTGGCAAGTGCCGGATACGCGAGCGTGAAAGTGCACGCTGCCCCGTGCGTGGGCATCATCTCGCTGGGTACGGAGCTGGTTTCGCCAGGTGAGGTGCCGGCGCGTGGCCAGATTCGCGATTCCAACTCCTCGGCGCTGATGGCCGAGGCACTCGATGCCGGTGCCGAGCCTGTCTTCTATGGCATTGCGCCCGACGACGAGCAGGCGATATCCGAGCTCGTACTCCGCGCGGTGCGCGAGTGCGATTTTGTCATTACGAGCGGTGGCGCCTCGGCCGGAGACTACGATTACGTGACGGCGCTGGTCCAGCGCGAAGGCGAGGTCCTGTTCGATCGCATCTCGATGCGTCCTGGTAAGGCCATCACGTTTGGCCTGTTAAGCGGCAAACCGTATCTGGGGCTTTCGGGCAATCCGGCGGCGGCCTACGTGGGCTTTGAGGTGCTCGCGCGCCCGGCGATTCGTAAGATGCGTGGTTTTGCCGAGGGCGCGCGCCCCGTGCAGCGAGCAGTTCTTACCCACGGTGTGAGAAAGCGCCAGGACCGTCGCTTCTACGACCGCGCCGTGGTCGCGCGTGATGCCGAGACCGGCGAGCTTATGGTGACCGAGGCTAAAACGCAAAATTCGGCGCTGCTGGGAACCATGCAGCGGGCAAACTGCCTGCTGCGTATTAACGAGGGACCATGTGAGCTTGCGGCGGGCGATGTCGTGGACGTTGTCCGCGTCGACCTGCCCGAGGGAACGGTGTTGTAGGGGGAAGACTATGGAGTTGAAGATATCGATCGTGACGTGTTCGGACACACGCGATCTTACGCAGGACGAGGCCGGAGCTGCGCTTGAGGAGCTTATCGAGGCGCAGGGCTGGACGGTCGCCTCGCACGTGGTCGTGCGCGATGACATCGATGAGATCGGCGCCGCTATCGTGGATGCCGCCGACGAGCGCCACGCCAACGTCGTGATCACCTGCGGCGGTACGGGGCTTTCGATGCGTGACGTGACGCCCGAGGCGACGCGCGCCGTCTGCGATCGCGATGTGCCGGGCATTGCCGAGGCGATTCGCGCTTACTCGATGACCAAGACGCGCCGTGCCATGCTCTCACGCGCTATTTGCATGCAGCGCGGTCATACACTTGTCGTAAACTTTCCCGGTTCTACGAAGGCCGCTCGCGAAAGTTGGGAGGCGATCGCCGACCAGCTGGAGCATGCGGCTCAGATGACAGCGGGTGGCGGGCATACCAAATAAGCGGTTAACCTGCGGCGGAGCGACCTGAACGGTTGCTCCGCCTTTTGTTTTTCATCGAAGTGACGCCGAGGTGCACTGTGGCTTGAAACTATATTCTCATCCGAGAATAATTTCTCACTATCATTATTCGCGTAGAAGTATAATCTGATTGCAGATTAAAGCCTGCGGTGGGGTGCCCGGGCACAAGGTCCGAAAGGGTTCAATATGTTCGATATGGTATCTCGCCGTGAGTTCGTCTCGCTTTCTGCCGCAGCTGCCGCCGGCCTTGGCCTTGCCGGCTGCTCGGGCAACAAGACGTCCGAGCCCGCCGGTTCGGATGCTGGCTCCGCCAAGTCTTTCTCTAAGAAGAAGGCGGTTGAGCTGCAAATCTTTGCCGCCAACTCGCTCGAGAAGGCCCTGCCCGAGGTCCAGGAACTCTACACCGACCAGACCGGCACCACCTTTGCCGATACGCAGTTTAAGGCCTCTGGCGACCTCGTCGAGCAGATGCGTGCCGGCGCTGTCGTCGACGTGCTCATCACGGCTTCCAAGGGCACCATGGATGACGCCGAGACTGCCGAGCTCGTCGATACCGACACCCTCGAGGATATGTTCGTCAACGACCTCGTGATCATTCGTGCCGAGGGCTCCGACGCCAAGGTCGAGGCCATCGCCGACGTCGCGAACCTGGACGGTAAGATCGCCATTGGCGACGCGAAGACCGTCCCCGCCGGCAAGTACGCCAACCAGGCGCTGGCCTCCGTGGGCCTCTACGCCGGCGCCGAGGGCGACGACGGCGAGTATGCGCCCGAGATCGCCGACAAGGTCGCGCTGGCCGACAAGGTCGGCACCGCCGCCGCCTACGTCTCTACGGGCGACTGCGTGGCGGGCTTCGTCTACAGCTCCGATATCTTCCGCTACGATGGCATCGAGGAGGCCTTTGTATGCCCCGAGGATTCGCACAAGCCCATCGTGTACCCGGGTGCCGTTGCCGAGGGCTCCGAGCACGCTGACGAGGCCAAGGCGTTCATCGACTTCTGCCTGTCCAACAAGAAGGCGCAGAAGATTTGGGCGAAGTACGGCTTTGAGCTTTCCGCGTAGTGCGGCTTGGCGCGATAATTCCATCGTTTTGTGTTTCACCCCGTTCTTGTCTTCTCTTGGAGCGTTTCGTGCTTAATAGATTCCGCATTTTTGTCGTCTGTGCTTTGACACTCGTGCTTTGCTGGGTGCCGGGATTTGCGTTTGCTGGGGACGCTGAGGACGGGGCCCAGGTTGCTGCGACCGCTCATGGGCTTTCCTATGGGATCGAGGGTTTTGAGCGATTGGCCAAGGGGACCGCTCGTGCCATGGAGGGCCAGCCTGAGGGCTACCGGTTTCCCGTTGACGAGGACGTGGACCTTGTAGTAGCGCCTGCTGCCGATCGCGTTGTGGTGTGGATATCACCCAAGGCGGTCGAGAAGTATGGATTGGATCCGCAGGATAACGAGTGCGTATCGGGTCTCAAGGCCCTCGTCTGTAAGCTCGACAGCGCAAACTGCATGGGAGGTGCGCAGCTAGGGGACGTGGATCTTCCTTGGTATGTCACGGCGGAAACAACGTTTGATGCCGGCGGGTATACCTATGGCTTTGACGAGCGCGGTGCGGATGGAGACCGCTATGTGGTGATTGCATCAGCCTCGGGTGATGCCAAGGGCGGCGCGCGTTGGCTTGATAGTGCTCAAATCGTAGAAGCATCGTCTGTCGTGATGCAGGATGAGCAGGAGCCCTTGACCTCTCTGGTCTCCTTTTTGGGCGGTATCGACTACCGACCGTTTTGGGTGTCCATCAAAACGAGCGGGCTTGCCCTCGTGATCGCGTTTGCGCTGGGCCTGTTTGCCGCGTGGAAGACCATGGGCACCACGAGCCGCGTGAAGGGCCTGCTCGATTCGGTCTTTACCATCCCTATGGTGCTGCCGCCCACGGTCTGCGGCTTTTTGCTGCTTATGCTGTTTGGCCGCTCCACCGGAGTGGGCCAGTGGCTGATCTCACACGGCATCTCGATTGTCTTTACGTGGCCGGCGGCGGTGATCTCTGCCGCGGTGGTGTCTTTCCCGCTCGTCTATCGTACGGCCCTCGGCGCCTTCGAGAGCCTCGACACGCAGATGCTCGACGCGGCGCGCACGCTGGGCTGGTCCGAGCGACGCATCTTTACCAAGCTCATGATGCCCCTCGGCTGGCCCTCTATTGCCGCCGGCACGGTGCTCGCCTTTGCCCGCGCCATGGGCGAGTTTGGCTGCACGCTGTTCTTCGCGGGCAACTATGCCGGCATTACGCAGACCATTCCCATTGCGATTTACTTTGAGTGGATGGGCGGCAATACGTCAGTGGCGCTCTTTTGGGTCGTTGTCGTGATCGTCTTCAGCTTCTTGGTCATCCTGTTCATCAACATGTATACGGCGCATTCACAAAAGTATCGCGAGCGCGGCCTTTCCCGTGCAGAGCGCAAGCAAGCCAAAGAGCCCGCTGGGCAGGGCGATTCGCTCGACCCCGTCGGTGGCGATGCCCTGCGTATCGATCGCGAGGCGTTGGCCGAGCTTATGCGTGACGACGCGGTCGCGAAGGGAGGTCGATAGGCCATGTCGCTCGTTCTGGATATCAAAAAGCGTTATCCCGGCTTTACCCTCGACATTCAGCTGGAAGCCGGCGAGGAGCGGGTGGCGCTGCTTGGCGCCTCCGGATGCGGTAAGAGCTGTACCTTGCGCTGCATCGCCGGCGTGGAGACGCCCGATGAGGGCAAGATCGTCGTCAATGGCGTGACCTTCTTCGACTCTGCCGCGGGCATCAACTTGTCGCCCCAGGAACGCAAGTGCGCCCTGCTGTTCCAAAACTATCAGCTGTTTCCCAATATGACGGTGGCCGATAACGTTTGTGCCGGCGTTGAGGATGCCGGCGACGCCGCAGTGCGCAAAAAGCTTGCCGAACGCTATCTGGGTATCTTTGGCCTGGCCGACTTTGCCGACCGCTATCCCGCGCGACTTTCGGGCGGCCAGCAGCAGCGTGTGGCGCTTGCCCGCATGGTGGCGGCGCACCCGGGCATCTTCATGTTCGACGAGCCCATGAGCGCACTCGATGCGTATCTCAAGAGCGCGCTTGAGCAAAACATGCTCGACCTGTTCGATGTCTGCAACCGCACCGTGCTGTACGTGAGCCACGATATCGATGAGGCATGTCGCCTGTGCGAGCGCATCTGTGTTATGCACAACGGGCATGTGGAGGAGATCGGCTCCGTCGAGGACGTGGTCCGCCGGCCGCAGACCTTAGCCGCGCTGCGCCTGACGGGCTGCAAGAACACGAGTCGTGCGCGCAAGATCGGGCCTCAGGAAGTTGAAGCCCTGGACTGGGGCATGACCTTCAACGTGGGCCGCGAGGTGCCCGATGACGTGGCATATCTGGGCATCCGCGCGAGTTACTTCCATGTGGACAACCGTGCCGAGCGTGGTCGCAACAGCTACGACCTGCACGTGGCCCGCGTGAGCGATTCGCGTTTTGAGCGCTTGGTGCTGCTGGATGTGCCACGTGCCGACGCCCCGACGCGCCTGCAGTGGAAGGTCAACAAGGTGAGTGTGCCTGTAGAGGAGCTGCCGCAGGCGGGGGAGACCTTGCGCATGCATTTCGACGCGAGCAGGATTCATTTGGTTTGTCGGTAGCGCGGTATGCGGTGCGGTCGGGAGATCGGTTTCCTGACCGTCAAGTTCCTTGACGTGCCGCCATTCGCCGAATTGGGGATGACAAAACCTTATCAATCTGATAATTATTTATCAGACAGCGAGGTACTCGCATCCCGATGCTGTCGTACGCGTGTCGGCGGTGTTCGTCTGGACGACGACCGTTGATATAGTTACCTTCGACGAGAAAAGGAGGGCGCGCCGATGCCGCAGAAGACATATTCGCGTCGCGTTGCCGCGCGCGCCCTCTATATGGCTCGGAGCCGCATATGAGCAGGTATGTTCACGGCTCCGGGAGAGACGACGCACAACTAAATCATCAACCGCAAAGCAGGTTCCCCAAAATTCCGGGTTTAAGCACGGCTGGGTTTTCGCCACCCACCGTGCAGCAATACCGTAGCTATTCATTTTTGGTTCGAGAGGGGAACCGCCATGGCTGAAGAATTTGATTTCCATCCGATGTGGGAGAGCCTCGGCATGAATCTTGCCGACCACGACATGCTGCTGGGCGCCGTGGGCCAGATGTACGGGGATATGTTCCTGACGCAGAACAATCGCCCCAAGTCCACGTCCTACCTGGACTTTGTCGCCACCAATATCCACAGCGGCCGTATTAAGGAGATGCTCGACAAGAAGGAGGCCGGCGAGGCCACCAAGATCGTCGGCTCGTTCTGCGTCTATGTGCCCGAGGAAATCGTGCTTGCGTGCGATGGCATTCCCGTGGGCCTGTGCTCTGGCGCCGACTGGGCAACGGACAAGGTCGAGGAGCATCTGCCGCGCAACACCTGCCCGCTCATCAAGAGCTTTGCCGGCTTTAAGTTGGGTGAGGTCTGCCCCTACATCGAGTCGAGCGACCTGGTAGTCGGCGAGAACACTTGCGACGGCAAGAAGAAGGCATATGAGTTCTTTGCCACGCAAAAGAACATGTACGTCATGGATATCCCCAACGTGCACGACGAGTCGACGCTCGTGACCTGGAAGGCCGAGGTCAAAAAGCTCGCTGCCAAGATCGAGGAAGAGTGCGG
>CAKTUC010000049.1 GCA_934617135.1 uncultured Collinsella sp.
TTCTACGAGGTCGATGACGGCGAGATCACGTACGACGGCATCGACGTCAAGCACATCGCCAAGGCCAGCCTGCGCGGGTCGCTCGGCATTGTGCTGCAGGATACGCACCTGTTTAGCGGCACCATTGCGCAGAACATCCGCTTTGGCAAGCTCGATGCGACCGACGAGGAAGTGCGCGCCGCAGCCGAGGCCGCCTGCGCCGACTCATTTATCCGCCGCCTGCCGCAGGGTTACGACACCCCGGTCACGGCCGACGGCGCCAACCTGTCGCAGGGCCAGCGCCAGTTGCTCGCCATCGCGCGCGTGGCCGTCGCCGATCCGCCGGTGCTCATCTTGGACGAGGCCACGAGCTCCATCGACACGCGTACCGAAAAGCTCATCGAGCGCGGTATGGACCGCATCATGCGCGGACGCACCACCTTTATGATCGCGCACCGCCTGTCCACCGTCCGCGACGCCGACGCGATCATGGTCCTCGAGCACGGCCGTATCATCGAACGCGGCACCCACGAGGAGCTCCTGGCCCAGCACGGCGAGTACTGGCAGCTCGCACACGGCTTAAAGGAGCTGGATTAACCCGTTGGAGTGCGGCTTGCTCTGACCCTCCGACCTCTCACCTCGCCCCAAACCGTCCCAACATTCGACGTTTTTTGCCAATATCGGGAAAAGCATCGAATGTTGGGACGGTTTTTCTGTCATCCGATCAGGTGGAATCGCTAACTTGCATGTAAAGGTGTGCGAATCCGCGAGCAGGGGAATAAGGTTGGTTATCCGACCCATTGGAGGGCTCATGGACCTGCCGATCGTCCTGTCCCATAAGACTGCCTGGCTGTACTACAACGTGGCGCGCCCATCTGAGCCGCTCTCACGAGCATGCAGCCTATACGATGAGGACTCGATTGCCGACGAGGCGGAGTCGACCGCGAACCTGCCTAAACTGGGGTTAGATGCCAAGGGGCTGAGAATATCTACGGCGGTCGAGATCGTTGCCGACTATCTGGCCTCACTTGGCATCCCGCATGAGGAGCTCGATCGTATCGACACGCTGGTCAGCTTCGATTTTGAACGCTCTCGGCCGGCGGGTCTCCGACGCCACGTATTTGGGGCGCCCATACCTTCGGATCATCTTATCGAGGTGGCAGAGGGTCTCTTGGTGGTTGACGAGGCCATGTGCTTCGTCCAGGCGGGCTCGTGGATGAGTGAGCCCGAGCAGCTGGAATATGGGTATGAAATCTGCGCCCGCTACCATTTGAATCATTTGTCGACAGGCGATTATATCGAGATGGGGCAGAGGCATACCGTTGCCGACTTGATCGCTTATTGCGATGAGAACCGATCTCGTCAGGGGGCTACACGTGCGGCTGCCGTGCTCAAACGCGTGCACGATGGTGCGCGGTCGCCCATGGAGACGGCCACCGCAATCATGGTCGTCGCGAAGCGTTCCCAGGGCGGGCTCGGGTACACCAGGGTTGAGCTCAACCATCGGGTCGATGTTCCCAGCGAGTTCAAATATCTCGCTAAGTCCGGGTATTTCGAGATCGACGTATATGCGCCTGCGAGCGGTACGGGAATTGAATACAACGGCTCGGACCATCTTGATAAACAGCGCAGCGCGTCGGATGCGGAGCGTATGACCGTACTGAGCGCGCTGGGCTTTAGGATGATTGTCCTCACCGGGACCCAGTTTGCCCGTCAGCTGCAATTGCATCGGGCGATGAATGCCATTGCGCTTGCTATGGGTCTCAAATGCGACCGAAGCGAAGCGTTCCAGAAGCGGCAGAATGACCTTCGGGAATTCGTGATTCGGCACTGGAACGGCGGCCTCTAGGGGCGTCTGGCTCGTCTTTCGAGCCCTGCGAACACCTAAACCGTCCCAACATTCGACGTTTTTTGCCAATATCGGGAAAAGCATCGAATGTTGGGACGGTTTGAATGCTGAGGATGGGCTCGGGAAGCCCTTCTTGCTCGAATGGCATGCCCTGTCGTACGCGTGTCGGCACGATTCCCTCGTGGGGTATTATGTTTCCCGAAGAATAAATCGCTGCGCGAGGGGAGGATTGCGTGGACGAGCGCACGCAACATGACGGTTTTGGCCGCGACATCAACTACCTGCGCATTGCCGTGACTGACAAGTGTAATTTCCGCTGCATCTACTGCATGCCTGCCGACGGCGTAGCACCGCGCGCTCACGACGAGCTGCTCAGCGCCGAGGAAATCGCACGTTTTGTGCGCCTGGTGGCGGGGGAAGGCATTCGCCGCGTGCGCCTGACGGGTGGCGAGCCGCTGGTCAGCCGCCGTATCATCCCGCTCATTCGCGACATCCGCGCGATCCCGCAGATCGAGGACATCTCGCTCACCACTAACGGCGCGCTGCTGCCCAAGCTGGCGCCGCAGCTCAAAGACGCCGGGCTCGACCGCGTCAACATTTCGCTCGACACGCTCGACCCCACGCTCTTTGGAAAGATTACGCGTCTGGGCCGGCTTGAGCAGACCATGGCCGGCATCGATGCGGCGCTTGCTTGGGGCTTTGAGCCGGTTAAGGTCAACTGTGTTGTGGTTCGTCGCCTCAACCAGGACGTGGCGGCCCTCGCGCGGCTCACGGTCGATCGCCCCATTCACCTGCGCTTTATCGAATACATGCCCATTGGCGACGAGCACACGAGCTCGCATTGCGCCGTGGACCCGCACGCGCCCGCGCTCAATCCCGAGCTGTGGGACGCGAGCGACACCGTACCGAGCGACGAGCTGCGGGCGCACATCAATGTCGGCGCCGCTGCGGCTGGCTTGGGTGAGCTTGAGCTGCTCGACATCAACGACGCTCCTGCCGGTGCCGGTCCCGCACGCTATTGGCGCTTTCCGGGCGCAGCGGGCACGGTCGGCTTTATTAGCGCCATGTCCAACCATTTTTGCGCGAGCTGCAACCGTCTGCGCCTGACGGCCGATGGCAACGTGCGTCCGTGCCTGTTCAGCGATGCCGAGTATTCGGTGCGCGACGCCCTGCGCCGTGGTGATGATATGCAGGTGCTTTCGATCTGGCGCGATGCCGTGGCCCACAAACCGCAGGAACACGCGATAATTGAGGGCACGCAACGATTTATGTCCCAAATCGGAGGATGATCATATGGCCAAGAGCAGGTATGCCGATGCCGCCGAGTCCGCCCGCGACGCGCGCCGCGACGAACTGACGCACGTGGACGCCAAGGGCGAGGTGCGCATGGTCGATGTATCCGACAAGGCTGAGACGCACCGCATCGCCATCGCCGAGGGCACCATCCTCATGCATCCCGAGACGCAGGCCATGGTGCTGCAGGACCGCGCCAAAAAGGGCGACGTGCTTGCCTGCGCGCGTGTGGCGGGTATCATGGCCATCAAGCGCACGAGCGACATCATCCCCATGTGCCATCCGCTACTCATTACTAAAAGCAAGTGCGATATCGAGCCCATCGCCCCGGCGGGAACGCCGGCCGACGAGACGCCCGAGGGCTGGGCGCCGGCACGTGCGGACGGGCAGGTTGGCTTTCATGTGCTGGTTACGGCTGGCGTGACGGGCAAGACTGGCATTGAGATGGAAGCGCTGACCGGCGCGAGTGCCGCGTGCCTAACCATCTACGACATGTGCAAGGCCGTCGACCGCGGTATGGAGATCGTAGATGTTCGCCTGCTGCACAAGGAAGGCGGCCGCTCGGGCGTGTGGGATCGTGCGGAGCGCCAGGCTGCTGCTGTTGAGGCTGCGGACGTCGACGGTGCCGCGCCCGCGATCGCACCCGCTCCCGCCGCGCCCGCGCCCACCCCGGCCGTCCCTGCCATCGCGTTTATCGGCTACCAAAACTCGGGCAAGACCACGCTCGTCGAGAAGGTTATCGCCGAGCTTACCCGTCGCGGCCTGCGTGTGGGTTCGCTCAAGCATCACGGGCACCACGGCTTCGACATCGACGTGCCTGCCAAGGACACCTGGCGTCATCACCAGGCAGGTTCCAAGCACGTGGGCCTCATCTGCGCCACGCGCTGGGCGGAATACGCCGACACGCGCGAGGAGGACGAGATGCCCGCGCGCGAGCTGCTGTCGCGCTACAACGATGTCGACGTGGTGATTATTGAGGGCTACAAGACCGAGGGCTTCGACAATATCGTGGTCGCGCGCTCCGGTGTCGATCGCTTGCGCGGCAAGAGCTCGCTTGACCTGGTCGACGGCCGCACGCTGGCCCTTGCCTGCAACGAGGCCCTGGCACGTCAGGCCTTCGACGCCGGCTTCGCGACCCGAGCCATCAACATCAACGACGCCCGAGCCATCTGCGATCTAATCCAAGACCATCTTTAGGCTTGACGCTGCGCCGGCCCCAAGCACCCCATCTCGCCCCTCAAACCGTCGCTCGCGTACCAAAGTACGCGTCGCTCCTCTTTCGGGGCGACCTGGGGCACTTGGAACCGGCTCGCTACGCTGCCATATCATTGGGCCACCACAGGCAGGCACCTTTGTGGTGGTTTTTGCTTTGGTGGATCTTTGGGACATGCCTTAAAATCTACCAAGTAGTTCGTGTTGGCAAAAACGGAGAGAAGGGGCTCGATGCGTCCTTAACGTTTCATGCGGATAGATTGAGTCGATAGTCGGCGGTCAATGCCCGCTGCCCGTATTCGTATGCAACAAGGAACCCTTATGTCTACATCTCTATTTCCTAAATCCCAACCATCGCTGTCCGCGCAGGCCAAGCGCCTGGTGGCGATGCGCTTTCTTATCTACACCGGATTTCAGACCAGCTACTTTATTGGCGTTATCGGAACGCTCACCTATGCGGACGGCGCTTCGGTCGTCGCGACGTCACTGGCCGTCCTCTTTATGAACATCTTCGTAATCTTGGGATCCTTTGCGGGCGGCGCGGCGCTTGACGCCTGGGGTCCGCGTCGGCATTTCCGGGCGAGCATTATCGGCGCGTTGGCAACTGGCGCGGCAATCCTCACCTTAGGCAGCGCGACCGGAACAGTCCTTGCCGGCGCGGTGCTCTTGGGCTTTGTGATGGGATTTGCCCAGCCCATCGCCACGTCCTATCCGGCCTACCTCACCGATAATCCCGTCGAGCTCAAAGACATCAACTCCGCCATCACCATGTTCTCCAACGTGAGCATTATCGTCGGCCCCACGCTGGGCGGCTTTATCGCGGCGGCCGCATCGTCGCGCGCAGTGTTTGTGCTCATGATGCTCTTTACTGTGCTGGCGCTCATTGCCGGCTGGGGCTTTAGGCCGCAGACCAGCCATGTCGCCGGGGATGCGGATGCCGATTCGGCAGAGGAAGGGGAGCGTGCGGGCCAAAGCCCCAACCCCAACACGTTCGCACGCACCACCTTCGCGGCCAGCATCAAGACGGTCTTCACCAACAGCGTCCTCGCGCTACTTTTCTGCATTATCTTCCTTTCGAACTTTGGCTACGGTGCCTTCGACCCGCTGGAGTCGTTCTTCTATCGCGACGTCCTGCACGTCGGCGTCGAGTGGATGGGCTGGCTATCGTCGGCCTGCGGTGTGGGCGCGGTGCTGGGCGCCGTGGTCGCGCTCCGCATGCCGCCGCGCCTCGTCAGTCTTAAAACGCTGCTCGTGGCGCTTATGTCCGTAGGCCTGGGAAGCCTGCTCTACGTGGGCACGCCATACGTGGGTGTGGCCCTTATTGGTCAGATTGCCCTGGGTGTGGCCTGGGGCGTCGTCAACCCGCTCCATAACACCATTGTGCAAACGACGGCGCCACTCGAACAACTCGGCCGCGTCAACTCGGTCATGGGCTTTGGCAACATGTTCGCCGGCGTGGCCCCGCTGGCGATCGCCCCGTGGCTGGCAGCAACATTTGGCGTGCAGCAGACACTCGTAGGGGCGGGCATGGTCGTAACGGCCGTTCCCGCGGCGCTGCTGCTGTTTGGACGCGGACACTTGGATCGTGCTGCAGAACGGTAAGAAACCGTCACAACATTCGATGAAAATCGCGATTTTGCCGAAAAACGTCGAATGTTGTGATGGATTGTGCTGAGGCCCGAGCACCACAAGCCACCACAAAGGGGCCGGACACCTTTGTAGCGGTCGGGCCCCAACGACCCGCGCATTGGTATACCATGTACGCCGCTTGCGAATACATCCCATACCGCCACGCAACCCAGAAAGGCCCCCATGGACACCACCTTCAGCCACATCAAAGCCGTGTTCTGCGATATCGACGGCACGCTGCTCACGAGCGAGCATACGGTTTCCCCGCGCACCGTGGCGGCCATCCGCGCCCTGCGCGAGCGCGGCGTGCTCTTTGGCCTGTGCACCGGGCGCGACGCCCAGGCGACCGAGACCATGTACGAGCTCTGGGGCATCGACGGCCTGGTGGACGTGATGGTGGGCTGTGGCGGCGCCGAAGTCATCGACCGCGCGCACGGCGTCAATGAGCTGAGCTACCCGCTGCCGGGCGAAACCATCACGCGCATCTGCAAACACATGGCGGACCTTCCGGCAACGCCCGTTTGCCCCCGAGACGGCGTGTTTTACGTTCCCGAGAGCAATGCGTGCGTGGAGCACTTGTCGCAGGTTGATGGCGTGCCCTATAAGGTGGTCGATTTTGACGAGTTCCTGCGCGAGCCGCAGCCCAAGGTGATGTTTACCATGGCGCCCGAGGTGATGCCGCAGGTCATCGAGCGAGCATCGACGTTCGTCGACGACACCGTCAAGGCGGCCGCCCTGCAAACCACGCAGCGCCTCTACGAGTTCATGGATCCGCGCGTGTCCAAGACGCGCGGCCTTGTGCGCGTGGCGGAGCTCAACGACATGGAGCTCCAGAACATCTGCGTGTTTGGCGATGCCGATAACGACACCTGCATGGTGGCCGACGCCGGCGTGGGCGTGGCCATGGCAAACGGCAGCGAGGCCACCCGCGCCGCCGCGGACTATGTAACCGCCAGCAACGACGAAGACGGCATCGCGATCTTTATCGAGGAACATCTGCTGTAGCGCTGGGGGAGAGCCGCCACAATGGAGACAGGCTCCTTTGCGGTGGCCGGGACTTCCAAACCATCACAACATTCGATGAAAATCGCGATTTTGGCGAAAAACGTCGAATGTTGGGACGGTTTTGGTTGCAGGCGGGACGGTTTTCGCCGCAGGTCCGCCGGGTCGCGCCCTGCCAGCCCGCCGTCCTCGTTACGTTTTCGCTGCATTTGGGTAAAGCGCCTGCTCCAAGCCGGCGTTGCCTTGTATACTAGAGCGGTTTAACTGTTATGCGGAAGGGAGCGCCTATGGCACTCAGCGAGAAAGACGTGCGCGGCATCGCCGAGTACGCAAAGATCGCACTGACCGATGACGAGCTCACCCAGATGACGTCCTACATGAACGACGCCGTCCAGATGCTCGAGCCCGTCTTGCAATATGACTTGCCCGACGTGGAGCCCACGTTCCATCCCATCGGAAGCCTGTCCAACGTGATGGGCGACGACCTGCGCGAGCCCGAGCGCGACCTGCCGCTCGACGTTGCGCTCGAAAACGCCGGCAGCGCGCGCGACCGCTACTTCCGCGTTCCGTCCATTCTGGGAGAGGGGGAGAGCGAGTAATGGCGCAGAGCTTCGATTCCCTTACCGCCGCCCAGATCGCCGCGGGCGTTGCCGCCGGCGACTTTACCGCTACCGAGGTGGCCCAGGCCTCCCTTGCCGCCATCGAGGCACGCGAGGGCGGGGTCCAGGCATTCCTGCAGGTGTCGCCCGAGCTCGCGCTCGAGGCCGCCGCGCGCGTGGATGCCGATCGCGCCGCCGGAAAGCCGCTGCCCCCGCTCGCGGGCGTGCCGCTGGCCATCAAGGACAACATGAACCTCGTGGGTACGCGCACCACCTGCGCTTCCCGCATGCTCGAGGACTACCAGAGCGTCTACACTGCCACCTGCGTCCAGCGCATGCTCGACGCCGGCTGCCTGCCCATGGGCAAGGCCAACATGGACGAGTTCGCCTTTGGTAGTTCTACCGAGAGCTCGGCCTTCCACCGCACCAACAACCCCTGGGATACCGAGCGCGTGCCCGGCGGCTCCTCGGGTGGCTCCGCTGCCGCCGTCGCCGCGGGCGAGGTCGCGCTCTCGCTGGGTTCGGACACCGGCGGCTCCATTCGCCAGCCGGCGTCGCTCTGCGGCGTGGTGGGCTTTAAGCCCACGTACGGCGCCGTGAGCCGCTACGGTGTGGTGGCCTTTGGCTCGTCGCTCGACCAGGTTGGCCCCTTCGGCCGCACGGTCGAGGACGTCGCGCTGGCCATGAATGCGCTCACCGGTGCGGGCCGCGATCCGTACGACTGCACCAGCCAGGACTGCGCCGTCGACTTTACCGAGCACCTCAACGATAGCATCGAGGGCAAGCGCGTGGGCATCATCCCCGCGTTTATGGAGGCCGAGGGCCTGACGCCCGAGGTCAAGGCCGCTGTTCAGCGCGCCGCCAAGGAGCTGCAGAACCAGGGTGCCGAGCTGGTCGAGGTCGACCTGCCGCATCTGGACGCCGCCATCGCCGCCTACTACGTCATCGGCCCGGCCGAAGCGTTCTCCAACCTTGCCCGCTTCGACGGCATTCGCTATGGCTACCAGGAGGAGGGCTGCGCCAACCTGTCCGACCAGAGCTCGCTTTCGCGCGCCCACGGCTTTGGCGCCGAGGCCAAGCGCCGTCAGATGCTCGGCGCCTATCTGCTGAGCTCGGGCGTGTACGACAAGTACTACTACGCCGCGCAGAAGGCCCGCACGCTCATCACGCAGGACTACGACGCCGCGTATGCCAAGGTGGACACCATCCTGATGCCCGCCTCGCCGCGCACGGCCTTTAAGTTTGGCGAGATCAGCGACCCCACGCAGATGTACCTGTCCGACCTGTACACCATTTCGCTCAACATTTGCGGCAACGGCGGCATCTCGGTGCCGCTGGGCCTGGGCGAGGACAGCAAGCTGCCCGTTTCTGCCCAGCTGGTGGGACCCGCCTTTAAGGACCGTCAGCTGCTCACGTTTGCCCGCGCCCTGGAGCGCGGCTTTGCCGATGCCGCCACGGGTGCGCCCGCGCTTTCCGTCGCGCCCGATTTTGCCGGGAAGGGAGGCGAGCTGTAATGAAGGAGCTTTCCGAGGTCCTGCAGGATTGGGAGGCCGTGATCGGCCTGGAGATCCACACTGAGCTCACCGCACTCGACACCAAGATGTTCTGCAACTGCAAGCTCAGCCACGATGACGAGCCCAACGCCAACGTGTGCCCGGTGTGCCTGGGCCTGCCCGGCGCCCTGCCGGTGCCCAACAAGCGCGCCATCGAGAGCATCGTCAAGGCCGGTCTCGCCACCAACTGCGAGATTCAGCGTCACTCGATGTTCTACCGCAAGCACTACTTCTATCCCGACATGGCCAAGAATTTCCAGACCACGCAGGGTCCGGTCGCCTTTGCCATGTATGGTCACCTGGATCTTGACGTGACCGGTCGCGGTGCCGCCGAGCGCCCCGACTGCGCGTTTGGCGAGGCCGAGGCCCAGAGCCTGGCGAGCGCTTCGGCTAACGCCGAGGGTCTGTCCACGTCCATGACGTCGACCATGCGCGAGGGCAACCAGCGCGCCGGCCACCTGGCCAGCTACGACGCGTCCAACCTGCAGATGCCCGAGCGTCGCGAGGACGGTTCCTACACGGTGCCCATTCGCATCCTGCGCATCCACATGGAGGAGGACGCCGCCAAGATGGTGCATGTGGGCGGTGCCGAGGGTCGCATTACCGCCGCGGCCGAGTCGCTCGTCGACTACAACCGCTGCGGCACGCCGCTGATCGAGCTCGTCACCGAGCCCGACCTGCGCACGCCCGAGGAAGCCCGCCTGTTCATGGAGAAGCTCCGTCGCATCTTTGTGACGCTGGGCATTTCCGACTGCTCCATGGAGAAGGGCTCCATGCGCTGCGACGGCAACGTGTCGCTGCGTCGCCGCGGCGAGATTAAACTGGGCACCAAGACCGAGCTCAAGAACCTCAACTCGTTCAAGAGCCTGCACGACGGCCTTGCCTACGAGATCTGCCGCCAGGCCGAGGTGCTCGAGGAGGGCGGCATCATCTATCAGGAGACCCGCCACTGGGAGCCCAGCCGCAAGCGCACCGTGGTCATGCGTGTGAAGGAGAC
>CAKTUC010000050.1 GCA_934617135.1 uncultured Collinsella sp.
ACCGAGAGGTTGATGTCGTTGAGGACATGCAGATCGCCGTAGTGCTTATCGACATGCTTGAGCTCGATCAGCGGCTGGTTGCCGGTGGAGGAAGTACTCTGCGCCATGATGCTCGGCTCCTAATTCCTAGAAATCGTAAATCGTTAGCGGATGATGGTCGCGCCGGTCTTGTGCGAAACGTAGATGGCGGCCTTGTTAATCGCGACATTGATGAGGATGTAGATGACCGCGATCACCAGGTAGACCGACACGAGTGCGTCGTAGTTGGTGATGAGCACGCGGGCGTTTTGCATCAGGTCGGGGTAGCTCACCACGTAAGCGACGGTGGTGTCCTTGACCACGACCACAAGCTGCGAGATCAACGATGGGATGATAAAGCGAATCGCCTGGGGCAGCACGATTTTAAAGGTGATTTTGGCCTTGGAGAGGCCGAGCGCCTGAGCCGCCTCGACCTGACCGCGCGGCACGGCATTGACGCCGGCGCGGAAGATTTCGGCCAGCACGCCGGCCGCGGCGAGCGCGACGGGCAGCGTGAGCATCCAAAACGACGGCAGCGCGATCTTGTACTGGGGCAGCACCAAAAAGAAGAAGTAGATAAACAGCAGGCTCGGCACGCCGCGGAAGAAATCGGTGAGCACGCGGCAGACCAACTGCAGCGGCTTGATGTCGCTCGTGCGGCCGAGCATAAGGGCGAGGCCCAGAACCAGCGCGATGGCGCCGGCGGTGAGTGCAACCTTAACGGTGCCCTCAAAGCCGGCAAGCAAGAATTTCCAGGTGGTGAGGTGCGTAAAGAAGTACCAGTAATGGACCGAGAGCTGGCCGGTCACATAAAAGCGCTGCAGCACAAGGGCAATGAGCGCGGCGACGGCAACGAGCGAGATAGCGGTGCCGATACGAATCTTGGCGCGCATCTTGGGGCCGGGAGCCTCGTAGAGCGCATCGCGCATGGTGAGCGCGGGGGAGGAGTGCTTGCTCATCGGAGGATCCTCACCTTCTTATCGATGTAGTTGCCAATGTGGCTCACCACAAAGGCCGTACCCAGGTAGCCGAGAGCCGAGATAAAGAACGCGGCGACGCCACCGAGCGAGCGCGTGTTGATGTAGCTCACGACGCCGGTGAGCTCCTGCGGTTGAAGCGGCACCTGGCTGCCGAGGGCGGTGGTGAGCATGACGGCGATAAAGAGGTTGGTCATGGGCAGCACGCTCGAGCGCAGCGCTTGCGGAATCACGATCTTGGCGAGGATGCGGTTGAAGTTCATGCCGAGTGAGCGGGCAGCCTCGACCTGGCCGACGCCGACGGTGTTGATGCCGCTCATAAAGTTTTCGGATCCAAAGGCAGAGCCCAGCAGCACCGTGGCGACGATGACACAGGTGCGATAGGGCAGAACGATCTTGAGCGGCGGCAGCGCGTAGACGACGATAATGAGCAGCGCGATGCCGGGGATGTTACGGAAGACCTGGACATACAGGTCGCCAAAGATGCGCAGCGGCTTGAGCGGCGACACGCGCATCACGGTGACGGCAACAGCCAACACCATGGCGATGGCAAACGACTCAAGCGTCATGCCCCAAGTCGCGAGCAGCGCGTCGATATAGTTCTGGCCATAGAGCGACCAGAGCTCGGAGAGACTCATGCGGACCTCCCGCCGGTAAGGAAAGGGGCTCCCGTATGTACGGAAGCCCCGACAACTCAGTAAGGAAACAGTTTAGCGCAATAAAGCGTTCCGTACGTTTCCATATGGTTTCGTAGCGGCTGTTGCCCAGCTTACAAGCTTAGGCGCCGACCTCGGGCAGCTCGGGAACGTTGGTGTCGCCCGTGCGGTCGCCGATGCAGATCTGCCACAGCTCGGTCCAGGTGCCGTCGTCCTCGATCTTCTTAAGGAAGTCGTTGACAAAGGCGACGCCGTCGGAATCGAGCGGCAGGCCGATGCCGTAGGGCTCCTTGCTGCCGAAGGGCTTGCCGGCGATCTTGTATTTGCCGGGCTCGCGCACCAGGGCGCTCTGCTGCATGTTGTTGTCGATGACGTAGGCGTCAACGCGACCCTGCTGGAGTGCCTGGCGGGCCTCCTCGTCGGTCTTGAACTCCTGCTGGCTGGCCTTGGGAGCGAACTCCTCCAGGATGGCGGGGCCGTTGGAGCCGGACTGGACGGCGACGTTCTTGTCGGCCAGATCGTCGACGCTCTTGATGTCGTCGTTATCGGCGAGCACCAGGATGGCCTGCTGCGTGTAGTAGTAGGGACCGGCGAAGGAGACGAGCTTCTTGCGCTCATCGGTGATGGTGTAGGTGGCAAAGACGGCGTCGACCTGGCCGTTCTGCAGCACGGACTCGCGCGTGTCGGAGGTCACCTGGGTGATCTCGACCTTGTTCTCGCCCAGGATGTAGTTGGACAGGAGCTGTGCGATGCCAGCATCGAAGCCGCGGGTCTGGCCATCCTTCTCGTTAAGGAGGGAGAAGAGCGTGGAGGTCTGAACGCCACCGATTTTAAAGACGCCGGCGTTCTTGACGGCCGTGGCCCAAGTGCTGGCGGCGATGGCGTCATCGTCGGCTTTGGGGCCGTTGTCGACGAGCTTGTCGAATGCCTTGGCGTCGAGGATGGTGGAAGCCTCGGTGTCGTCGGAGCTCTTGGAAGAGCCGGCGGCGGAGCCCTTGTCGGCCTCGGCACTGGTGTCGGAGCAGCCGGCAAGACCCAAGCCGGCGACGGTTGCGAAGGTGGCGGCGACAAAGCCGCGGCGGTCGAGAACGACCTGCTGGGAGAGGTTCTTGCTCATGGTAGAACACCTTTCTCAATAAAATCCCTAGCGGTTGAGTAGAGTTATACCCTATCTCGCTCAAAAGGGTCAACACGAAATAACTCAGAAACATACTTACCTTATGGGTTATTCCACCTACCAAAAAGGGACAGGCACCTTTGTGGTGGTTTGGGCTGGTACGGCGGCCGGTCTCGTTGTTTTGTCTCGATTTGTAACATCTGCAGCCATTTTTGCCGAGTAACTGTTACAGATTGAGATTTTCTCTTCAGCGGAATTCGAATGTCTCGATCTGTAACGGTTAGACGAGGATTTGGCCCCTAACTGTTACAGATTGAGATAAACATCAGGGGCTTAAACGCCTCGTCTCAATCTGTAACGTCTAGATGCAAATTCTGCCTCTAGATGTTACAGATCAAGATAATTGCGTCGCGAAAAACCTCCGCAAGGGCGTTTCCCTTTGCGGAGGTTTTTCTACTCGTTTAGCAGTCTTACGGCTTCGGCGGCCATGTTTTCGACCGTCATACCGTTCTGCGCGAGCAGTTCGTTGGGATCATAGCGATCGGGGAAGCCCTTGGCGATGCCAAAGGTGCGGGTGCGCAGCGGCGTGCAAGCCAGATAGCATGCGACGCGCTCGCCCCAGCCGCCGTCCAAGATGCCGTCCTCGATGGTCACGACAACGCGGTGCTCGGCGGCAAGGCTGTCGAGGAATTCGCGGTCGAGCTCGGTCGCGAAGCGCGGGTTGACGAGCGTGGCCTCGATACCGTACTCGGCGGCCAAGCGGTTTGCCACGCGCTCGCCCAGCTCAAAGAAATCGCCCAGTGCGAGCACGGCCACATCGCGGCCCTGGCGCGCCACGTTGTAACGGGCGATGCCGTAGTCGGCATCCTCGGCAGGTGCCAGGTCGGGGCGGCTTACCAGGCCAATGCCCGGCACGCGAATTGCCACGGGATGCTCGCGGTGATCGAGCGACCAGCTCAGCATGGACAGATATTCCTCCATGCAGGCCGGCACCAGGTAACGCATGTTGGGAAGAGCACCCAACATGGAGATATCGAAGAACGAAAGATGCGTCTCGGACGTGGTGCCAAAGATCGACGCGCCAAATACCAGGATGGTCGCCGGGGCGTCGTTGAGGCACAGGTCGTGCCACAGCTCGTCATAGGCGCGCTGCAAAAACGTGCCGTACACGCCAAAGACCGGCTTGGCGCCCGAGCGGGCGAGTGCGGTGGCAAAGGTGACGGCGTGCTCCTCGGCAATGCCCACGTCGACAAATTGCTTACCGGCGGCAGCGCGGAGCTCGGGCGTAAAGCCCATGATGTAGGGCGTCGCGGCCGTGATGCCCACGACCTGCGGATCGCGCTCGATGGCGGCGCTCAGTGCCTCGCCCGTAATATCGGCATAGGTGCGCGGCGCGGGCTCGCTCGGATGACCCGGGCAGAGCTTGCGGCCGGTCGCCATGTCAAAGGGGCCCACGTGATGCCAGCGTTCGGGATCGCTTTGGGCCGGCTCAAAGCCCTTGCCCTTGGCGGTCGAGATGTGCAGCACGATGGGGTGGTCGATGTTACGCAGCTCCTGCAGCGTGTCGACCAGGGCCAACACGTCGTTGCCGGCGTCCAGATAGCGGTAGTCGAGCCCCATGGCGCGGAAGATATTGCGCTCGGCCGTTCCGTTGCTGGCGCGCAGCTCGGCAAGATTGCGATACAAGCCGCCGTGGTTCTCGGCGATGGACTGGTCGTTATCGTTGACGATGATAATCAGGTTACTGTCGAGCTCGGCGGCATTGTCGAGGCCCTCAAACGCCAGACCGCCCGAAAGCGAGCCGTCGCCAATAACGGTAATGACGTTGTACGTATCGCCCGCCAGGTCGCGAGCATGCGCCAAGCCACAGCCTAGGCTCACGGACGTAGAAGTGTGGCCCATGGCAAACAGGTCGTGCTCGGACTCGTCGGGGTTGGCAAAGCCAGAAGCCTCGCCAAAACGATTCGGATCGATATAGGTATACGCGCGCCCGGTCAGCGCCTTGTGGGCGTAGGTCTGGTGCGACACGTCAAAGACGATCTTGTCGGTGGGGGAGTTGAACACGCGATGGAGCGCGACCGTGAGCTCAACGACGCCCAGGTTGGGGGCAACGTGTCCGCCGACGGCGGCGGAGCTTTCGAGGATGGCGTGGCGAATCTCGCCGCAGAGCAGCGGAAGCTCAGCGCGATCGAGAGCCTTGACGTCCTCGGGCGTTGTCGTTTGCGTAAGCAGCATCGTTGTTGGTTACTCCATGCGAATCGAGCGCCGGCGCTCCCTCGGCCGGCACAATTGCACAAGACAGTCTCGCACATTTTGGCGTTTGATATGTGACGGCGGCGCGGTGATTCGCCAACTGGTGGGGCAAAACGTTTTGTCCGATGCCATACTGGTAGGTTCCATGATGATTTTATCGATTGTGCGCAGGCCGTAGTTTGTCGCCGTGAGCCGCTGGAAGGAGGTCGCATGTCAGAAACCGCTCGTGCCGAGAGGATCGCGCGTGAAGTCGACCATGCCGCCTGCCAGCTGGCGCTGACGGGGCGTTTGGACCTGACGCGTGAGTTTATCCAGCATGGCGACGTGACGGTGTACGCGCATGTGATCTCGGTGGCACGGACAAGCCTGTCCTTTGCCGAGCGTCTGGACAGTGTCGGCGTTTCGGTCGACCGCGCCTCGCTTCTGCGTGGGGCTCTGCTGCACGATTACTTTCTCTATGACTGGCACGATCCCGACCCGAGCCATCGCCTGCATGGGTTTCGGCATCCGTTTTTTGCCCTGGCGCGTGCCGAGGAAGATTTTGAGTTGACGCCGCGCGAGCGGAATATCATCGCGCGCCATATGTTTCCGCTGGTACCGGTGCCGCCGACGTGTCGCGAGGCCTGGATTGTGTGCCTGGCGGATAAGTGGTGCGCGCTGTGCGAGACGGTTGCCGGTCGTCTGCCGCGCAAAGGTGACGCAAACGATTTGAACGAAGGCTCGAGCGAGAAGAGGAGAGGGTAGACGGTGGGAACCGCGATCGACATGGCATTTGACGGCGCGACGCTTGCCGCCTGCCCGCTCTCGGCGTTGGTGCTCTCGTTTGCCTTCTACGGGTTTTGCGGCTGGGCATGGGAGTCGACGGTCTGCGCCATGCTCAATCACGGACGCTTTGCCAACAGCGGCTTTTTGCTGGGACCGTGCTGCCCCATCTACGGCGCGGGCGGCATCGCCTGTTGGCTGCTGCTGCGCGGGATTCCGGATGCCTCGAGCCAGTTTGTCGCTGCGGCACTCGTGTGCAGCGTGATCGAATATAGCGTGGGCGTGTTGCTGGAGAAAACGACCGGCGCTCGCTTTTGGGACTATTCTCACCTGCCGTTTAACCTGCATGGACGCATCTGCCTGTACTGGGCTTGCGCGTTTGGCCTGGGTGCCCTGTGCATTTGTCGCCTGGTGGAGCCGGCGCTGCTGGGGCTGCTTGGCCATCTGCCGGTGTTGATCGTGCGGCTGGCGGCCTTTGCCATTGCCGTTGCGATGGTCGTGGACGCGATGTGTTCGCTGGCGAGCTGGCGCCGTCTGTCCGACCAGCTCGAGCGCGTGCGCGCCGACCTTGCCGACCGCATCAACGAATCGCTTGCCGATGCCTCGGATTCCATGCTTGAGCGCATTCCTGATTCGGCGATTGACTCGGTGGCGCAGACGCATATCCGCAGCCGCGCCGTCAACGCGTGGCTGGCAGAGTTGGGCGACGCCGCGCTCGATGCCCTGCGTGAGAAGGCTTCGGTGCCGACGTTTATCTCGGATGGTGCTCGCGGTCTGGCGCTTGCCGCTCGCCGCGTTGCCGATGCCGCACCGAGTGTGCCGCGCCCGTCGCTTACTCGTCGCCGCGCCGGCAAGCGCGCGAGTCGTCCGGTGCCGAGCGTGTCGCTCAGCCGTCGTGACCTGCGCTTTTTCAACGCCTTCCCACGCCTGCGCATTAACCGCTACGAGGGCGTCATCCGAGCAACCAACCTCCGCGACCGAGCCC
This sequence comes from uncultured Collinsella sp., assembly GCA_934617135.1. Lineage (GTDB taxonomy): Bacteria > Actinomycetota > Coriobacteriia > Coriobacteriales > Coriobacteriaceae > Collinsella. Next base: position 6,769 of record CAKTUC010000050.1, read on the forward strand.
GCGACCTGTTCCGCCGCTAGGCGGGGGCGGGCCGGGCGCACCCCTTTCGCCCGTGCGTTTCCCGTTCGTTTCGCGTCCGTTGCCGCGCCGTTTCTAAGATTGCGGCACCGTTTCCATTCGACAACGCAGCGTTTAACAACGCCGTATCTGGTCTACACCAGTTGCCCCTCGGCCGCATCATGAGCGCCGACAACGTTCATGCGACCAAGGGGGAGCGAATGTACGATACGGGATCGACAACGTTTATGCTCATCTGCACCATGCTCGTGTTTTTAATGACACCGGGCCTGGCGTTTTTCTACGGCGGCCTGTCTAGGCGCAAAAATGTCATCAACACCATGCTCATGTGCTTTGGTGTTATTGGCTTGGTGGGCGTGCTGTGGATTGTGGCCGGCTGGTCGCTGGCTTACGGCGGCGATGGCTCCAATCCGTTTATTGGAGGCTTTGACCAGCTGCTGTGCTTGCCGGTGCTCAACCAAGTGCTGCAGGCGGCCGAGGGCAATGCTGCGGACGGTGCCGTCTACCCGGAGATCATCAACATCGCCTTCCAGATGGCGTTTGCCATGATCACGGCCGCCATCGTCACGGGCAGCCTGGCCGGGCGCGTTAAGTTTGGCGCCATGATGGCCTTCCTGGGCATTTGGCTGCTCGTGGTCTACGCGCCGCTCGCCCACATGGTGTGGGGCGGCGAGGGCTCCTTTATCGGCGACATCATCGGCGCGCTCGACTTTGCCGGTGGCGACGTGGTGCACATCTCGTCCGGTCTGACGGGCCTGATTCTCTGTCTGATGCTTGGCCGTCGTCGCGGCTTTGGCATGGTGAGCTATCGACCGCATAACGTGCCGTTTGTGGCACTGGGCGCCGGCCTGCTTTGGTTTGGCTGGTTTGGCTTTAACGGCGGCAGCGAGTTCAAGGCCGATGCCGTGGCGGCGCTTGCCATCCTCAACACCGTGACGGCCAGCGCGGCGGGCATGGTCTCGTGGCTTGCCGTCGAGCGCGTGCACACCGGTCGCCCTACGCTGGTGGGTGCCAGCACCGGCCTGGTTGCGGGCCTTGTTGTAGTCACGCCGGGCGCAGGCTTTGTCGAGCCGTGGGCGGCACTGGTCATGGGCCTGATCGTCTCGCCCGTCTGCTATTTTGCCATCAGCCATCTTAAGACCAAGTTCGGCTACGACGACGCGCTCGACGCGTTTGGCTGCCATGGCATCGGCGGCATCCTGGGCGGCGTGCTCACGGGCCTGTTCTGCGTGCCGGAGCTTTCGTGGACCGGCAAGGGCGGCCTGTTCTACACGGGCGACGTGTCGCTGCTCATCTCGCAGATTTTGGGCATTGTGGTGACGGTCGTCATCGTGCTGGTGCTCGACCTGGTGATCGCCGCGGTGGCCAAGGCGCTCTTCCACGGCAGCCTGCGCGTAGACGAGGCCGATGAGGCGCTGGGCCTGGATGCAAGTCAGCACGGCGAAAGCGCCTACCCCTCGTTCTCGGGACTCGATTAGCAGCTTCCCCAAGCACCGCACCTCGGCCTTCAATCGTCGTTTGCGTACCTTAAGTACGCGGCACTCCTCTTTCAGGCCGATCTGCGGCACTTGGGAAACCTGCTAAGACCTGTTAGTTGCACTTTTTTGATCTGCAGGGTTGGTCTGTGGCACCTGGAAAACCCGTGCCATATGAAGGGCAATTCATTTCTTTATTAAAGAGAGGAATTCACTATGAAGAAGATTACGGCGATTGTTCGTGCCGAGAAGCTTGAGGTTCTTAAGGACGCACTGTTTGCTGCTGATGTTCGCGGCATGACTATTAACCAGGTGCAGGGCTGCGGTGCGCAGCACGGCTGGAAGGAGTACGTGCGCGGCAACGAACTGCTCGTCAACACGATTCCTAAGGTGCAGTTCACCCTCATCTGTGCCGATGAACATGTCGACGGTATCGTTGACATTATCTGCAGCGCCGCTCGCACCGGTGCCGTCGGCGACGGCAAGATTTGGGTCGAGCCGGTCGAGGATGTTATCCGCATCCGTACCGGCGAACACGGCCCCGCCGCGGTGTAGGACAATCTTTCGCCTGACGGGCGCGCCTCTCTTGGGACGCGTCCGTTCTCGTCTACAATATCGTGCAGACGAAAGAGAGGCATGCCCATGATCAAGATGTTCGCGAGTGACTTAGACGGAACGCTGCTGAACGCCCTGCACGAGGCAGACGGGACTATCCGCCGTGCCATTCGCGAGCTGACCGAGGCCGGCTTGCATGTGGTTCCCGCGACTGGACGCTCGACGCTGCCGATCGGCGAGCATGGCTTTACAGGCCTGGCGCTTGACGCCTGCTGCTCCAACGGATCCATCGTGCGCGACAGTCATGGCGAGGTGCTCAAAACCTGGACCGTCGACCCGCAGATCACTGAGGAGCTGCTCAAGGAGTTTCCGGATATCTGTTTTGATTGTTCTACGCCCGATGGCATGTTTTCGAGTGGATCGTTCGAGATGCATCAGGCGGGCTTTAAAAAGGACAGCCCCATCAAGCGTATCGTGATGCGTGGCATGCGTGCACGTGGCGGCTATCACGAGGAGCAGTATTTCGACCAGTCGATCGGCGACATCTTGCGCCACGATGTGTGCAAGATTAACTGTCGCGTGACCTCGCCCGAGCTGGAGCGCGACCTTAAGGCATATTTGGCCGAGCGATCGGACCGCGTGGTCAACGCGCCGTTCGATCCGGTGATGTTCGAGATCACGGACGTGGCATGCAACAAGGGCGAGAGCGTGGCCTGGCTGGCGGGTTACTACGGCATTGCCGAGGACGAGGTTGCGGTCTACGGCGACGGCGGCAACGATATCGCCATGCTCAAGCGTTTCCGCCACAGCTATGCCACCAAGAATGGCAGTGATGCGGCCAAGGCCGCCGCGAGCGCGACCATCGGCAGCTGCATGGCCCATGCCGTCCCCAAACACATGCTCACCACCATGCGCAAGCAAAACTCCCGCACCGTCATCGAATAATAATGTGACAAAGAAAGGGACGGCCCCTTTGTCACATGGGGGCACTCGAGCAACGTTCGAAGCAACGAAAAAGGGGTCGCCGCCGCTAAGGCGTTGACCCCCTAATGCAAACAACGGCGCTGCCCAGCTAGCTACAACTTGGGCTGCCGTCGACACTATTCTACCCACGAA